>JAZOQD010000058.1:0-4465 GCA_045655925.1 Acutalibacteraceae bacterium
AAGACCGCTTGGCCTCCGACTTATAGAAGAAGGTAATCTTCTCTTTCCACCACTTCTCGCCATAATCAGAGCCTAAGTCCTCAGCGCCGTATTTTGCAAATGTATCGAGAAGAATCTTCTCTTCAACATCAACCATTTCCTTGCAGCCTTCATAAGCGATGTTCATGAAAGCGCCCTTTCTCTCAACACCAACAATCTTCTTGATAAGAGAAGCGGTTTCTGCCTCGTCATAAAGACGCATAACAGAAGGTTTGAACTTCTGAAGAAGTTCACGAGAAGCTTCAAATGCACCGTGCATATCCTGGAACAAGAAAGCACGGAAGCGACGCTCCTCAGGTTGAGCGAAGATACGGATCTGAGCCTTGGTGATAATACCTAAGGTTCCCTCAGAACCGATGAAGATCTGGTTAAGGTCAGGACCTGCTGCATGCTTAGGTGCAGGAGAGGTCTCAATGATATCGCCGTTAGGAAGAACAACTTCCATTTTAAGAACCATATCATCAATTTTACCGTATTTTGTTGAAACAACGCCGATACCGCGGTGAGCCAAGAAGCCGCCAACGGTTGAGCAAGTAAGAGAAGAAGGGTAATGCATGGTTGCATAGCCTACCTCGTTTGCTGCCCACTCAATATGCTTATAAATAGCACCGCATCCGCACTCTATGTAAAGAGACTCGGTATTAACATCATAAATCTGGTTCATTCTCTTGGTATCGAGAAGAATACCGCCAGCTACAGGGATAGCACCGCCCTGTGTTCCGCCGCCGCCACCCCAGGTGGTAACAGGAATCTTATAGTAGTTAGCAATTTTGAGAACCTTAGAGGTCTCCTCTGCATTCTTAGGCGAAACAATAAAGTCTGCCTCAGGCATACGCTTACCGCGGTCAGCCCACATTCTTGAAAGCCAGAAATAGTCAACACCGTGAGTAATCTTATCGATTTCTCTTGTTGAACAGTTTTCTCTGCCGACAGCATCTTCTAATTCGGTAAGAATAATGTCTGTCAAAAACTCATTACAAACCATCGAATCATCTCCGTTTAAAATTATTACGAAGCCATAACAACTCCGCGCTTTAATGCCATTTTATAATATCATAACAGTCAGTATTTTGCAAGCGAATTTTGAAAATAAATTTCAATTTTGCTTGATTTTTTGCACAAATTTTGTTAAAATGAAATAAATTTTCATTTGAGGTGCAATATGGAGTCAATTTTACTTTCAATTAAGGAAAAATACTCGCAAATGGGCCATAGTGAAAAGCTTATTGCCGATTGGTTGATGAAAAATTTTTCCGATATGATGAATATGTCAATTAGCCAGTTGGCCGATAACTGCGGTTGCGGCGAAGCAACCATTGTCCGCTTTTCGAGAAGGCTCGGCCTTTCAGGTTATCAGGAGTTAAAGCTTAAGATTGCGCAGGAGTCTGCAAACACTGCCGCAGGCGGTGTTATGGGCATTGAGCAGAACGATACCTGCTATGAGATTTTTAAAAAGAGAATAAGCGATATTCATATAGCTTTGGAAAACACCAAATCTGTGTTAGACCCTGCTGAATTTGAGAATGCCGCTAACGCTTTAAGAACCGCCTCGCGAATCGTAATATTCGGCCTCGGCAACTCAGCATCGGTTGCAGTTGACGCTCAGCACAAATTTTTAAGAGCAGGTCTTGATGCGGTTGCATATTGTGATAACCATATGCAAGCAATCGCCGCTTCTCATCTTCATAAAGGAGATGTTGCGATAGGCATTTCCCACTCAGGTGCATCAATTGATGTTGTTGAGGCGTTGAGAACCGCCAAAGATACAGGCGCATTAACTATATGCTTAACCAACTTCGGCAACTCCCCTATTCAGAGTGTCAGCGATATTGTTTTAAATACCCGTTCTGATGAAACAAAATACTCTATACTTGCAATGAGTTCAAGAATCGCTCAACTTGCAATTTTTGACGCGTTATACACTTATATAGTTATGAACAGTAACAAGGCGGCAGTTAAAGCCATTAAAGAAACCGAAACCGCTTTGCAAAGCAAGAAATACTGAGTTGAATTATTGATTAAAAATGATATAATATTTTATAGAAACATTTTGGAGGATAATAATGGATATTTTTAAAGAACAATTGGTTGTAATAAAACCAACAGCAAAAACATTTATAATCAAAGCGCTCATTTATTTAGTTGCGGTTTTATTTGCAATAGGCGCTCTGGTTTTTTCCTTCTTGCGTCCCTCTCTTGCAACTATCGCCCTCTTAATTGCTGCAGGGGCAGTTTATTTAGGATATAGATTTGCTTCAAAGCTTAATATCGAATACGAATATATTAACACCAACGGAGAGATTGATATTGACTGCATCATCAATAAGCGTGACCGTCAGAGAATGGCAACCTTTAAATGCTCGGATATTGAAGATATTTCGCTATATAATCCCTCAGTTCATAAGCCTAAATCAACAGACAGCAAGGATGTTTATTTTGCTTGCACGCCCGATGAAGAAAGTATTGCTTTGAGAATCAGGCATCCTAAAAAAGGATATTATACTATCGTTTTTGCGCCCAATGAGGATTTTAAAGAATCAATGAGAAAATCACTTCCCTATTTATTGAAAAACAATCTTTAAGGAGAAAATAAATGGTTCTTACTTCAAACCAAATGAGAATAGCTGAGCAAGCGGCGGTTGACCTTGGTATGAACTGGTTAAGGCTAATGGAAAACGCAGGCTCTGCCGTTGCAAAAGAAATCAGAAAACGATATAATTTAAAAGATAAAAAGGTTGTTATTGTTTGCGGTAAGGGCAACAACGGCGGTGACGGTTATGTCGTTGCAAGAAAACTGCTTGATGATGGGGCTAATGTCCGCGTTATTTCACTTGAGGCTCCAACAACCCATAGCGCAAAGGAAATGGCTTCAAAAATGATAAATCACGGCATTAAGCCGATTGACTTTCAAAGCTATGAAAATCTATGCGTTCAGTATATTTCCGATTCTGATATTTTAGTTGACGCAATATTCGGAATAGGCTTTATAGGAGAAGTCTCTGGCATATACAAAACCGCAATTGCCACAATTAACAATTCAAAAGCCGTTAAGATTTCGGTTGATATTCCAAGCGGTTTATCGGGCGATAGCAATAAACCTGAGGGCGTTTTTGTAGCTCCTGATATTACAATAACCTTTGCCGCTTATAAGCCTTGTCATTTACTCTACCCCTCCGGCACATTATGCGGTAAGGTAATCGTTGCGTCTATCGGTATGCCCGAGCAATCGTTTGACGGACTCCAGCCTATAATGCGCGTTGTAACGGAAGAACAAGTAGCAGATGTGATGCCGCTGAGAAAATCCGACAGTCATAAAGGAGATTTTGGAACAGCGGCGCTTTATGTTGGCAGTAAAGGATATGCGGGCGCAGCAGCTATTGCAGTAAATGCTGCAGTAAAAAGCGGTGCAGGAATAGTTAACGCAATCATTCCCAACAGTATTTATGGCATTGTTTCATCCTCAAGATATGAAGCGGTCTGCACAGTAATTGAAGCCGATGATGAAAAGGCTCAGAATTTTGAAAACACCGCAAAAATTGTTGATACTATTAACAATTCAACCTGTGCCTTAATCGGTTGTGGAATTGGCATCACGCCATTTAGTAAATACACCGTTGAGAAAATCGTTAAAAACGCAGAGGTCCCCTTAGTTATTGATGCTGACGCTTTGAATATACTGTCAAAAAATCCTTCTCTTATCAGTGAGGCAAAGTCAGATATTATAATAACCCCTCATCCAAAAGAGGCGGCAAGGCTTCTTAATATAACAACTAGTGAGGTTCAAAGCGACCGAATTGGTTCTGCGGCTTTGCTTAGCGAGAAAACAGGTGCTATAACTGTTTTAAAAGGTGCTAACACAATAATTGCTTTGCCAAACGGCAAAAAGTATATAGTTACTGACGGCAATCCCGGCATGGCAACCGCCGGAACGGGAGATATGTTGGCAGGAATGATTGTTGCATTTTTAAGTCAGGGCTTATCCCCTGCCGATTCTGCTATTTGCGCAGTAAAGCTTCACGCGATGTCAGGCGATATAGCAGTTTTAAAAACAAGTGAACTCTCATTAACTCCCACCGATATGATTGAACGATTGCCTGAAGTTTTTAAAAAGATATATTCAACCAAATAAAAGAAGCCTAAGGCTTATGCCGAAGAAATCAAATATTTTGCAAACGCCGTCTTAACCGATACACAACCCGATAAGGTTACTAAAGAAAGCCTTGAAACAGTTTTAAGACTGCTTAAAAACATATAATGAATAATACGTGGGATTTTTTCTCTTTAAAGAAAATTCACAAAAAAACACGGTATATCTCATTTGAGATATACCGTGTTTTAAATTCATACGAACAAATGCATCTTTACTTTACTTTACTTTACTTTACTTTACTTTATTGTTATGTTATCAACATATGAACCGATATTG
>JAZOQD010000059.1:0-17362 GCA_045655925.1 Acutalibacteraceae bacterium
GCTAACCTTAGCATCATATTTCCACCCGGTAAATACATAGCCGTATTTAGTAGGAGCAGGAAGATTTCTTGGAGTTCTGCCGGGTGCAACAGCAATGTGTCTGCACTCAGAGCCACCCTTGGAATCGAACTGAATAAGTCCGTCATCGCCTTCAACAGAGTAGGTCTTAAGGGTTACATTGTCGAAGAGGACAGAAGTTGCGAGTTCCTCGGGAACTGCAGTTGAGTTCTTGAGATAAATAGCAATATTGGTAAAGCTGGGATCAGAAAGGTTAGCAATGAAGGTGTAAGATGCGTGTTCCCACTCCTCGTCATTGCGAACAATGAAAGCATCAAGTTCTACTTCATCATCTGCTGTGAACGCACCAGAACCGGCCGACGCTTTAAGTGATATTAAACCAAGCTTTGTGCTTGTAATGCTGGATTCAACCTTATAGTCAAACTCAACGGTATAAATACCACCATTAGTAAGTTCGCCCAACTTGGTTCCGTTATCAAGAACGAAGTAGCAATAGCCATTCTTATTATCAAAATGCTTAACTCTGAAAGCCTTATCGCCATCAGCAGTTACAATTTCGCCTCTGGTAACATAGCCGTTACCAGTGCCTACTGCATAATTGTTAGCAGCAGGAACACTCCACTTAAAGTTGTTCTCGAAATCCATTACTAAATCGGGAACTTCAACGGGAGGCTCATATGAATAAACCTCAGCGCTATTAATCTCAATCTTAGCAGAAGGAGATGTTGCGTTCTTATCCTGTGCAAAGAGTGCAAGGTAAGGTTTGGTTGCATCATTGAGAGTAAACTCAATTTCAGCAGTAGTCCACTCAGTTGCATTCTTAGTAATGTTAGCAGTTCCAAGAGCTGCAGTTGCATTACCTGCTGCATCAACACCCTTAAGGGTAAGCTGAACGCCGCTAGCATTTATGCCTGTTGCTTTATACTTAACAGAAAGAACAAGAACTTCACCCTGGTTAGGCTTATAACCTGCGTTTGCGCCTTCAGCTGCAGCAAACTTGAAGTTTGCAGCACCGCTAGCCAAGTTAGCCTTTAATGCACCGCCCTGAGCAGTAAAGCCTGCAGGTGTGCCAAAGACGCCCTTATGGTCAAAGCTGAGGTTAAGAGTTGAATATACAGCAACAAGAGTCTTGCAGTTGGTAGGAACAACTGTGTAAGACTGCTTAAGGTTAACATCATACCAGCCCTTGAAAGCAGAACCACCGGCAACAACCGGGAATGCGCTCATGTTGGTTGTAGTCTTTGTAGTCTTAACACCCTTGTTATAGAAAGTGTAATTACTCTCCTTTAACTCAACCAACACAAAATCATCAAAATAAACAAGACCGGGGTCTGCATCTTCAGCGATTGCATCACTATTACCGCAACGGAAAAGCAAATAATTTTGGTCGTCCGGAGTATCATCCTTGAGCTTGAAATCAATATATCCGTCCATCCACTCATCAGCTGCAGAAACTGCGCCGACTGAGATTGAACCGTAGCCAGTAGCAGGGATTGTCTTATTCATTGAAGATGCATAAATCAACTGCTGGGTTTTTCCGCCGGATACACCAATACCAGATGCGTTAGATGTATAAACCTGGAGAATCATCTGGTTATTGCTAAGCTTAGCAACATGGTATTTGAAATAAAGACGATATGTAGCGCCTTTTTCAACTGTTACACCAGTGCCGTCAAGATTTGTTAATGCCATATTTGAATAGTTGGCACTTGACTTAGACGAACCTGTATTTTCCTGGCACTTAATGACAGTATTACCCGATGCACCGGTTACAGGGTCGTTTACGAACGAGAATGAGTTCATATAGCCCTTGTTCCATTTGTTATTCGGGTCATAAATACCGTTTTTATTAGTATCTGTAGAGTCATCGAAGGTGTAAACTGCCTCTGCATATTTTGCATACAGAGTGGTATCAGCACCTGCAACGGTCTGAACAGTAGTGCGGTCTGCACCTACCCAACCAAGAAACTCTGCTTTATTAACAGCAGCTTCCGGAATGGGAAGAGCATCACCTGCATTAAGCTGAACCTTTGATACTTTGCCTGCGTTGTTCAAGGTATATTCAGTTCCGCCACCGGCTGCACTAGAGCCACCGGCAAAGGATACTACGCAAACAGAAAGCATAACAGCAAGAACACAGATAACACTCAATACCTTTTTTAAGGTATGCATTTTCATGAGTTATACCTCTTTCCTATTATTTAGGGGCGTTGATTCGGTTAGAAAACCGAATCAACGTTAACAGCTTTAAAATTATCTTTCTTTTGCAATCTTATCCTGAATAACCTTGTTAGCAGCATCAACAGCCTGGTTAACAACGTTAGCAACAGACTGAATCTTGGTTCCTACCTGAGCCTCAGAAGGTGAAGCCTTTGCAGGATTTACGAACGCCCAAGTGCCAGTGCTAATATAACGGGAGGTAGTAGAATCGAAGTTGAAATACTTCTGATCAACAGTTTTGTTGATGAGTTCATAGTAGAAGTTACCTGCTTCTGTAGAAATGAATGCCATGTTAAGATCATAGCTCTTATAGTCAAGCCAGTAGCGGATAAAGTAACCTGCCGCATCTGCATTAGGTGCGCCATCAATAATACCATAAGTTCTCCAGATAGAAGAAGTTCTTGCAGGAGTGTCTTCATCGATTGCGGGAAGAACGGTGTAACCTACATCCTTAAAGTCCATATCCTTCCAGTGACCAGTAGTCTTAAGACCGTAAACGCCCTGGAATACGAGACCAACTTTACCCTCTTTAAAGAGCTGTCTGAAGTTGCTCCATGTTGCTCCCATAAGACCTGCGTTCTTGCACTCAATATACCACTGATATGCAGAGGTAAGGTTGGGGTCATTAACGCCGCTAGAGAAGGTGTTTGTCTTCCTATCATACTTGGTGAATGAAGTGCCGGCAGAACCGGAGAGGATACTATCCTCAATATATCCGCCTTCATAGCCTTCGCCGAGACTGACAACTTCTTTCATAACCTTGAAAGCAGTGTCCCAAGTCCAGTCGCCATCCGCATAATACTCGGCAGGGGTCTTAAATCCGTTCTCTTCGAAGAGAGACTTATTATAATATGTAAGGTTAGAACCTGACCAAGGTGAGTTAAGAGTATTAAGGAAGTAAATGTTTCCACCAATAGTTCCGAGTTCAAGCATTGACTTATCCCAGATAGGATCGTTAAGGTCAACAGAAGAAACCTTGTTAACCGGTGCTGCGAACTCAAGCATAATCGGGAAGCCTGAAACGTCATCATTAGTAACGAAAACGTCAGGAATATCACCTGCAGCAATCTTTGACTGAAGAACGCTTGAATAGGTTCCCTGAGGAACGGTGAAGAGCTCTATCTTAAGACCGGTATCTCTTTCAAAGTTCTTAAGGGGAACTGCGCCCTCAGTTGTGGTATGGTCAATCCATGTTGCAAAACGAACGGTTTTTCCGAGCGATGACGCCGGAATGTTCTCATACGGGTTGTAATCCGGATCAAGATACTTTTCATCAATTTCTTCGTTGTTATACTGATTAACGTTGATGCTTCCGGATACCATGCCCTGTAAGCCACTGCTCTGGCTAGCATCCCCACCCTTGTCTTTCTTACCGCATGCAGAAAAAGCGCATACTAAAAGACAAAATGCGAAGATAGCGCAGAGAATTCTCTTGACATACATCTTCATAGTTTTTTCCTCCAAAAAATAAAATAGCGTATGTTCACAAGAAATGCCAAATTGCACAAATTTCACAAATTCCTTTGTGAAATTTGCACATATTAAGACAATTTTCCTGATACTATACTCATATAATACCAAAATGAAGAATTTTTTTCAATATTATTTTAGCAATTTCTTTAAAAAACATATACAAAAACTAACTCTATTTGTTGGTAAATATGAATATAAAGTTTTATTAGCCCGTAATACCTACGCGGTCGATACTCTTAACGAAGTTCTTCTGAAGTATCATATACATTACAAGAACAGGAAGAATAAAGAGCGCACAACCTGCCATTACGATACCGATAGCCTCGGGGTCGCGGCCAAAGGTAAGTCGCAAGGTTCCGAGCGCAGCGTTCGAAGTAATTTCCGAGAGACGAACTGCCAATGGCCAGTTTTCAGAATATAGATACATTGAAGAAAGATAGTAATCGTTCCAATGCCAGATTATCGAGAAAACTGTAACGGTCATAATAACAACGCCTGAAGACGGAAGAGCAATTCTTATGTAGGTCTTTAAGGGACCTGCGCCGTCAATCCAAGCGGCCTCTTCAAGTTCTCTGGGCAAGCCCTTAAAGAACTGAACATAAATGTAAATGATAATACCTGCCCTGATACCAACACCAAGCAATGCCGGGAGGTAATAGGTCCAAACGGTATTAAGAACGTTGACTCTTAAGTCAAAACCGGTCCATTCATAAATAAGCCCCAGAACTCCCAGGAAGTCAAGCTTCGTATAGGTTGTAACTATAGGAAGCATCATCATCTGAGAAGGAACAAGAATAAGAATGAACATAAACATTGTCAAGATTTTCTTCTCTTTGAAGTCAAATCTTGCAAGACCGTAAGCCACAAGTGAGCAGCTTATAATCTGAATAGCCGCCGAAACAAGTTCAAATATGAAAGTATTAAGCAAGGCTCTGCCGAACTTCATGATTTTGAAAGCATCCTGGAAGTTTTCAAAGGTCATATCAGCGGTAATCCAAATGGTTGTGGGGTCAAAGAACGAATCTTTTGAACGGAATGCTGAGCTCAGCATATAAAGCAGCGGATAAAGAATGATATATCCAATGGTTATGAGAACAAGGTATCTCATAAGACCTGCAAAGATTGAACTTGCCTTTAAAACGGCTTTGTATCTTGCCTCTTTGCTGGAGTTTTTAAACTTGAGATAGAGCTCTTTGATATTACTAATAATCTTAGTCATCAGTTTCTACCTCCTGTATCCCAACGTTTTAAGCAAGTCTGGCTATAGAGAAGAACTACTAACGCCATAAACACGCCGACAACAACAAAGTAAATCCAAAGCATAGCCGAAGCTTTACCGTAGTTACTTGTTGTTTCCATAAACTTATAAGCAAGATCCATAACCGCGTTGGTCTTGGATGTTATAAGCTCAACCATTGTAAAGATAATAACGAGAATAAGTGTTCTCGCAAGGCACGGAAGGGTTATAAACCAGAACTCCTCCCATTTTGTTGCACCCTCAACCTTAGAAACCTCATAAAGAGAATCCGGAATAGACTGCATACCCGAGATAAAGAGAACTATTTGAATACCGCAGTTCCAAATAAGGTTGAAGATGTTGTTAAGAACAATACTGAAGTATTTTCCTATTTCAGCAGGAAGATCCAGCCAGTTCAAAATGTCATCAACCGAAACCATGTTTGAAGCAAATGATTCCGAAACACCCGAAGACTGCAATTCACTAGTTGTTGACATAAAGAGAAGCTCAATAACAACACCGGAAGCGATA
The DNA here is from genome assembly GCA_045655925.1 of Acutalibacteraceae bacterium. Classification (GTDB taxonomy): domain Bacteria; phylum Bacillota; class Clostridia; order Oscillospirales; family Acutalibacteraceae; genus UMGS172. Next base: position 5,480 of record JAZOQD010000059.1, read on the forward strand.
ATAACCGGCAAGAAGTATAAAGAACGGAAGAAAAGTCTTCCTTTAAACTTCTGGTTAAGTAACAAAGCGAGAATCAAACTCATTATAACAATAACCGGCAACGAATAAAGCATTGAGGTTAAGGTTGCGGTCATAGAATTTGTAAAATCCGGGTTTTCGTTAAGGGCATAATTTATATTGGACATGCCAACAAAATCATACTGGAAAGCGCCGCCTGAGAAGGAAATATCACAGAAAGCAAAATAGAATGACTTAAAAAGCGGAACGATAAAGAACAGAATAAGTCCTATTTCCCAATGGAGAACAAAGAGTCTTCCATAAACACTTTTTAAGGACTCAATACCTCTGTGCTTTTTCTTGCGCTTTAAGGAATTGCGCGGAGCAGATTGCTCTGCAACTTTGATTTCATCTGCTGTCAATTTGCTCACGCTCCCTTCACTACTAAGTAGCCGCCTGCGGTAACTGCGCCTTCGGCTGCTGCATAATCTTTATCACCGTAGTTAACATAGACTGAAACGCCGTTGTTGAATACGGTAAGACGAACATCGTCGTTGATAACCTTATGATCGATAATTTCAGCATTCTTAACCTGCTCGAAATAATCCTTATAAGCTGCAACTGTTTCTACAATATCGGTCTTAACGCCGCGCTCAATAGCCTCATCCCAATAAAGCGAGCCGTAGAAAACGTTCTGGCCTGAGGTTATAAGCTGTGTATCATAGCTACCGACGAGAGTATACTGTAATCCGCTTCCTGACTCAACTGCCTTTAATAAGGTTGTATTCTTATTTGTGGCAAGGTTGAGCGAGGTTCCCGACATAGAAACATATCCCTTAAATACCATCTCATAGAACGGAACATCTACAGAATAGTTTCTATATTTTGAAGAAGAAGTAGGAACATCATATACATGGTCGCAGTTTGCAGCAGCAAAGTAGTTAGCATCACTACCTGCAACCTTATATCCGTTCTCACGGAAGGTATCGATAACATCGGTTACCTGGTTTGCAAAGTTTGCACCTGCATAGTATGCGCGGTCTGAGTAATCGGAGTAAACAAGGCTGGTAAGTGTATCAAGGCTTACGCCCGAAAGACCAAGCTTATCTGCTCCCTTTTCAATCTTTTCGGCAATCTCACCGAACTTAGCGCGAGATGCAAGATAGTATGAACGCAAATCGGCATTCTGAGTTCTGAAATTGATTGAATAATAGGTCTTGGTAGAGAAGCTGCCGGTGGTTGAGTTTGCTTTGCCGAAAGCGGAGGAAAGTCCGCCGCCTGCACTTGAGAAACGAACCATATCAAAGTTCATATAAAGGTTGGTTCCCTGAGTTTTACAAAGCTCAGCCAAAGCCTGCATATCCTTCTTTTTACCGAAGGCCGAATTAAGCTTATAGTTACCTGCAATAACACCGATATCGTTTCCGCTCTGGCCAAAGCCTACAAGGTTAACATTCATTGAAGCACCGGTAAGGTCTTTAATCTCGGAAACCATATCCTTAGCCTGATTAACGGTTGTTGCGGTAAGCATTGCGGTTGAAGGAATACCGAAGTTAAACTTCTTGGTTTCAATACCGCCGACTATCTTAAGGTTAAGCAATCTGTCATCCGAACCTGATTCAGAGAAAGAACCATTATCTTTTAAATAATCTCTATAAATGTTTGCCATATTGGCATAGGTTGCTTCCTCATTGTAAAGAGGATAGAAGCCAACTGTCAAAGTGTCAGGTGAGAAGCCGTCTGCATAAATGTTGGTTTTAACAACCGAGGTTGAAAAGAGGGTCTGAATTGCTTCCTGATAGCCTCTTATTTTGAACTCAGCGCCAACATAGGAATAGCCTGTGAGCTTCTGACCGATTCTTGTATTAAGGTAAGCGCATTCTGCGCCGCTCTTTATGATAGCGCAAACGCCCTTATCCTGATTAACAACACCGAAAACAGGCATTCTGATTGTTTCGGTAGGAGTTAGTATCTCTTCCTTTTCGATATTAAGGTCTTCGCCGAATACCGACTCAGATGTGCTTGTTCCCTCATCTCCTGTGTAGGTCGGGTAAAGCAAGGTGCCCGAACCTGAAGGATAGAAGATATAGTGTCCGTCTTTGCCGGCATTCTCATTAGCAATTGAGCAGAAGAACGGAGCAATTACTATACTTGAGATGCAGTATTCCGAATTTTCCTCGATACGAGTGGGATCAACAGAAATGTCAACGCCGTCTTCTCTTAAAATAAAGGCAACCGGAACAGTGAACTCAAATTTTTCGAAATAATAGGTTATTTCAACACCGTTATTGATAGGCTTCATCGTATAGGTGCCCTTGTTGATTGACTGCGCTGATGCGTTAGTCTCATTATCAATAAGGGTTGACGTTGCATAATAATTAACGGTTATAGGTGATTCAAGCCTTGGGTGAATGGTAGCCTCATCGCCCTCTTCATTATAAGAGCTGTTAAGCGATTCATAGGGCACATAGCTCCACTCGCAGTCCATAATGCGATCATAAAGAATAACTCTCTCAGACTCAGCATTCCAGATAAGACTGTAGCGGTCATTTTCAGCAACGCAGGAGGTCTTATACTGGTCGAACTTTTCGGGCATATTGAATTTTAAAAGTGCTGCGCTTTTTTCTCCGCAACCTGCACCGAGCAGGAGGAGTGCTAAGCAAAGTATGACACAAACAAAGGAACATACTTTTCTTGTTATGTTTTTCATAAGTTCTCCTCCCTTTCGTTACATTAGTTTAAGAATTTCAGAATATAGGGTTACAAAGAAGCCCCAAGTCTGCTGCATAAGCACGATAACCATTATAAGCAGGAATACAACTATGGCGCATCCAAACAAGGTAAGGATTGTGGTCCACAAGAATCTTCCAAAGCTGAAATCATGAACGGTTATAGAGCCTATCATTATTATAAGGTAAGAATAGATAGTGCAAATGGTGGTCAAAACGGTGAGGAACGCTGCCTCATCGGGAACCAAGAGGTTAGAAGCTACAACGAATATTATACTTCCGAACAGAAGCGGAATAAGGCTATAGCTGATAACCGAGAAAATCTCCGTCATTTTGCCCTTACCGCCAAGCAAGGTGCAAACACCCCAGTTAGCAACTGTCCACAAGATAACGATACCTGCTGTCTTACCTAAGATAAGCAATGCGTTATAGCTCGAAGGATCAAAGTAAACAAATGCAAAACCGCCCGCAGTATCCTGTAAAACGGTAAATATATAATAGAGAACGATAATTGCAAGGCAAAGAGGAATTGAAGTAAGATTCTTTTCCTTTAAGTTTGTAAAGCAGTCAAACGGATGCAAGAGAACCGAAACTGCATTATGAACCTTATCATTCTTAATAAGGCGAACCTTATGCTTGGTTGAATAAACGAGCGCAAATATTGCAACACCGACGATAAGAACAATGCCTATCATAATCAATGTGAAATACTTGCTGATTAACTCTGCGCGAACGCTGCTGTAAGCAAGGCTGTATGTTTCGCGGTCATAACCTTGTTTTGCAAGGTCCATAGACTTATTAAAGTAATCATGTGCAGTTGCTTTATCAGCTGCGCCCTGACCCATTACATAGTAAGCACGGGCAAGGCCGGTATATGCTAACTGGCAGTTTCTGTCAAGCTCTAAAGCATCGGTCCACTCATCGAAAGCTTCTTCATAATCACCAACAATGGTTTTAGCCTGAGCAGATTTTACAAGCTTACCGTAATCGGTGATTTTAAAGATTGTAAGTGTGTTAACAAAGCTATCACTGATAAGAACATCATCGGTGTTAACATTGTAGCCGATAGCGCTCGGAATGTAGAAGGTTCCGTCCTGGTCGCCGGATTTAAGTCCGCCACCGAATGCAGAAACCATTGTGCAGTTATCATCATAGATAAATACACGACCATAGGTTGCATCAATAGCATGGATAAATCCCAGTTTATCGACTGCAACGCCCTTAAGGTCCTGATATCTTTCGCCACTCAAATTGGTTTGGCTATAGCCTTCATCTGCGAAGTTAACTGATTCGGAAGCAAGAATGTTCGAACCACCGGGATTAAGGCGCTTAATCTGAGCCTTCTGATTAATCTGGCTGGTGGTTCCGGTTGCAGTATAAACAAAACCTATGTCATCAACCCAAAGGTCAGTGAATGTGTAAGGCAATGAGCTTACCATACCTGCACGCTTTGCGTTATTAGAGAAAAGTTTATTCCAAAGGGTTTTAAGTGCCTGGCCAATTGTTGCAGCAACATCGTTTGCTCCATAGAAGCCAAGGAACTCATCTTCCGGCGAATAAAGAATTGCGCCGTAGTATGAACCATCACTAAGAATATAAACATATCCGTTATGGTCAACTGTTACCTTAATAGGTTTATAGTTAAAAGCGGTCGGAATAAGATGGGAATCAGGAAGAGTATAGAAACGGATAAGATTTCCTTTTTCATCGCATTTGATAACGCGCTTTGAAACGGTATCGGCAATATAGATGTTGCCGTCTTTATCCGCGAAAATTCCCTTCGCTTTTGTGAAGTAATAGTAGTTATCCTCGTTATCAATAACGAAGTTAAAGCGACTTTTTATATCATAGTTTTCATCAAGTATGATAACTGTAGATGCGCCACCGTCAAGAACATAGGTAAGGCCGTTTTGCGCAGTATGAACATCGTCAATGGTTGAGTTTTCGGTGCAACCTAAATCAGCTTTAGTGAACACCTTTGAAACCTCATACATCGGCTTGCTGTAAACTGCTTTTCTTACCTTACCGGTATAGTTATACCAATAAGTATAGGTATCATATCCGATTTCATCGGTCTTTTCTGAAACAGCTGAAACGCTGATAACAGGAACCAGCATCATTACTGCAAGCAAGCAAACGAGTGCGCGAATGATAAAAGATTTAGTTGTTTTCATATTCCGCACCCCCTTATTCCTTGATACCGGCGCTGCTCATAGATTCCATAACATTACTCTGAGAAATCATATAAACAACAATAGGCGGTATCATCAATATACAAGTAACAGCCATTGAGCTGCCCGAACGGGCAATACCACCGGCGGTTATCTGCGACATAATTGTAGGAAGTGTTTTTAATGTTTCGCTGAAAATAGTTCCATTCGGAATACTTGCCCAAACATCACGGAATGTGAACAAAGTAAGGGTTAACCACATAGGCTTAACTATCGGCATAACGATAGTCCAGAAAATTCTGTAATAGCCTGCACCGTCAATCTTTGCAGCTTCAAGCAATGCATTAGGCAGTGCACCCTCCATATACTGCTTCATAAGGAAAACACCCATTGTTGAAGCAAAATGTGGCAAAATGTAAACCCAGAATGTATCAATAATATTCATCCAGGTAAAGATGAGATACTGCGGAACACTAAGAGTATAAGCATTGAAAAGCAGTGAAAACTGGACAATATAGAAGATAACACTCTTATATTTAATCTTTGATTTGCAAAGAACAAACGCTGCCATTGATGCAACAACAACATAAAGGAAGGTTGTTGAAAGTGTTACAAACAAGCTGTTGAATATGTATCTTGAGAGCGGAACACGGAGGTTCGAAAGCAACTCAGGCAAAGCAGCATAGTTTGCAATAGTAGGTCTATGAACAAAGAAACGCGGCGGGAAAATAAGAATTTCATCGAGCGGTTTCAACGATGTGCAAATACAATAGATAAGCGGCAGGATAGAAACGCAGCCGGCGGCAATTATAAAGAAGAAATAAAAGAAATTGCCAACTTTCGAACGGGTATAACGCTTAGCCTCGGATTTTGAGGAGCGAACCATCTTCGGAGCCTTCATTTCGTTAACCGAGTCACGCATTGCTCTCGCGCCGCTCGGTAATATGAGGACTTCCTCCTTTTTTCTGAATAACATATACTATCCCACCTCCTTACTTTCCAGTCATATTAAGGATTTTTCCGACAATCAATCGGAAGACAACCATCATTAAGAAGAGAACTACCGCAACTGCCGAAGCGTAGCCAAGCTCATATCGAACAGTTCCCAAGTCCATCATATGCGATACTATGGTATCACCGGCGTAACCGACCGATGGGAAACCGGCAAGTTGTATCGCAATACCACTGATTGAGAATGCGGACGAAATCTGCATAACGGCACTGAACAAAAGCATATTTTTCATGGTAGGTAAGGTAATATACCAGAGTTCCTGCCATCTGTTTCTGATACCATCAATAGAACCGGCCTCATAAAGTTCTTTATTAACATTCTGAAGACCGGAAATATTTGAAAGGAAGGATACGCCCATACTTGACCACAGCTGAACTGCGATGATAATGGGCTTAATATACTGCTCGGTCGAAAGCCAGGTAACCGGCTCAGTTATAAGACCTAAAGAAAGCAGTGCACTGTTAATGTATCCGTAGCTATCGCTACTGAAGGCAACCTGCCAGATAAATACGGCGTTACCAACAAGCGCGGGAGCATAGAACATAAAGGAAAGAAGGGTTCTCGCTATAGGTGAAAATTCATTGATGAACCATGCAAGGACGAAGGAAAGAAGGAAGCCTGCAGGTCCGCAAATGATAGCGAAAAGCATTGTGTTAGCAAAAACAACGGGGAAAACGTCATCGCTTACGAACATTCTCAAGTAATTCTCGAGTCCGATAAATGACGGAGAATTTATCATATCGTAGTTTGTAAAACTCAATACCATTGAGGAAAGTATCGGCAATACAAGGAATATGAAGAAGAAGATAAAGAAAGGCGCTAACATTAAGTAGTTGGGTATGTTTTCCTGGAAAAGATTTTTGCGTTTTTGTTTTTTCAAATTGATTTCAATTTGTTTTTCTAATTGTTTTTCCATCTTTTTATCCTCTCCTTTCTTTATTTTCGATACTCTTTAATCTTGCGAATAATCTCATCATCTGCAACCTTGCCCCACTCAAGCATGGCGTCCTTAGAATTGCTGTCGCCATTAAGAACTTCCCAATAAGCCTGGTCAACTGCACGGGATACATAGTATCCGCCGGGAACCTCAGGAAGTTCCTGAACCTCTGCCCACTGGCTGTTGAGGATTTCAAGGTCATCTGAGTTCCATGAATATGCGCCGAATGCTTCTATATTAGCGGTTGCAGTTCTTGCAACTGCGCCAAGAATTGATTCAACGTTGTTGTTGTAACGAAGCTGTGTTTCAGCAGCGGTCCACCAGCAGAGGAACTGCCATGCAGCATCCTTATTTTCAGAAGGAGCAACAACGCTGCAACCTGAACCTGAGCCTGCGATTGAGCGATTAAGAGTTCCGTCAGCCTGCAGGGTTCCGGGAATCGGAGCTATAGACCAACGACCCTGAATTTCAGGCGCTGCCTGAGTAAGCTGAGTATATTGAGTATAAGAAGCAATACCGAGCGGCATTGTTCCAACACGGAATCTGTTATAGAAGTCAGCCTGCTTAACGATACCGTATTTTGTATAAAGGTCGGTCCACTCAGTGAATGCCTCAATAGCATCTGTTGAAGTAAGAGTGGTCTTTGTTCCATCTTCATTATAAAGAGCAACATTGTTCTGAGTTAAGAAGGTCGGGAAAAGGTTAAGGCTTCCCATACCAGCGTTAACTGTTGTAGTAGATGCAATCTTAACATACGGAATATATGAATCCATATTGTTTCTCTGAAGAGTTGTAGTTGCATCAAGGAAGTCTGCCCAGGTCCAACCCATACCGCCATTGGCTTTGGTAGGATATTCCATGCCCAAGTTATCAAAAATATCTGTTCTGAAGAACATTATAAAGAAGCCCTGAGTATCCGGCAAAGCATAAAGCTTATCACCCTCATACCAATACGGCATATCTGCTGACGGCTGGAAACGCTTAAGGGTGGTCTCATAGTCGAGCAAATAGGTAGAACCGTCATCAACAGTTGAATATTTGGGATCCTTCTTGTTAGAGAAGTTGGTTAAATCATAAAGTGCGCCACGCATACCGAGGTTAACAGGGTCAGTTCTTGAAAGATGCAAGGAAAGATCGGGGAAGTTTCCTGCAAGGATACCCTTTACAAGCGAAGCGTTAACAATTTCAAGGTTCACACTAATGCCGGTTTTTGTGGAGAAGTCCTCCTGAATCAAGTTGCTGAGAACCTGAGCCTGGTCACGTCCCCAGTTAACCCAGATAGTAACCTTACCTGCATCAGTAACAGTAGAACTTCCGCCGATAGTGCTGAAGTCATCGCTGAAAGAAGCAACAAAACGCTTATAGCCGAAAACGAATGCTTCCCAACCAGTAGCATAGTTGTCAACATAACCCTTTTCGGGAGAAGCCAACTGGAACTGGTCAAGATTGAGCGGCATGGTCTTCATTTCATAAAGCCATGAGCAAACTGTTGTGTAGTTGCTATAGTAGTCAGTAACATAGGTCTGAGCAGTATATTTGTTTTCATACATGCTCTTAAGAACACGCGCCATATTGTTAAGCGCAGAAATATACTTATTGCTGCGGTCGCCCGAAAGAGCCTTCATATCATTACCCAGAGTAATCAAAGCATCATGGGTATTGAGCAAGGTTTCCTCAAAATTAGGGATCTGCTTAAACAAGTCATAGTCACGGTTAACGTCAGGGGTGTCACTGGTAATCATAACTATGTCAATATATGTATCACCGATAATTTGGGTTATATCACTAAGGCGAGAATAGAATTCAGCAGTTTCTCCAAGGGTAACTGTAAGCTCTAAAGTATGCTTACCCTTCTCGAGATAGAACAAATACGGCTCATCGTCATCACCGAATGTTTCTAAGTTCCAGCTTGTGTCATAATTAAATCTCATCGATTTGCACTCTTCAAACGGAATAGCGCCGTCAATTTTAAGAGAGCGGTATGTAAAGCCATCAATAACTACTGCCTGCTTATAGTTGAGGCCAAGTTCATAAAGGCCATCTTCGGGAACATCTACAACCCAGGTAAGATACTGACCGGGAGTTCCCCAGTTGGTGCTTCCTATGTAGTTAAGAATGGTGGTAACAGGGCTGTTGGGCTTAACATCTGATGAACTGTTGTCAGCCTTGGAAACTATTGAGTTGCCTGATTTAATATAAGCGTCCTCACCCTCAACCTCAATAGCCTCGCCTTTATAAACGGGAGCGCCGGCATTAAGGGTTTTATACTCATCATACGACGGGGTTGAAACAGGAGCTTTAAAAATAATATCAGCCAAAGCAAAAGGTTCGTAAAGCGACTCAACAGTAATTTGATGAGTTCCTTTTGAAAGGAAAATCTTATACGGATCCGCAACAACACCAACAGGATCAACCGCATAGGCAGTTACAAACTCGCCATACTCAACCTGTTCAGGAGTAAGCTGGTTGCCGAGTGAATCAGTTCTGATATCGCCGGCAGGCTTATCTGCAGTTGCTCCTTTATTGATAAAGCAACGCGGTAAGGAAAGGCCGTCAAGACCTGCATAAAGAACTTTTCCATCAACAAGGAAGCTAAACTCAACAGGGCTCTTGCTTTCCTTATCATCATCCTTAGCAGCAGTTGCACCGGTTTTTGAAAGCGGTAAGTATCTGAACATAACGTTGTAGATGCCGTCACTGGGAACTGTAACAATCCAAGTAACCTTACCCTGCTGCTTGAATTTATCGTTATCACTCCAGACGAGACAGTCCTTAGTTACTTTCTCGCCCTTTAAAGCATCAAGCAAAACACTATATTTCCCTGCATTAACAGAGCTGACAGTTTTGCCGTCAACAGAAAACTTGTCGCCTTCAACCTTGGTATAATCAAGGGCGTTAACAACAATGTCTTCCTTGGCATTCTCCTTATCCTTATGGTCGTTGAGATATTTCTCATACTCACCGGATACAGAGGTTCCTGTCAAGGTTTGGTCTGCCTCTGAAGATTCCTTATTATCCTCGGCAGCAAATACCGAAGGAACAAAGGTCAGCGATACTATCAAAACTACCGCTAACATCATGGCAAACAGACGATTTTTACCAGAATTCATTTCTTCACCTTCACTAGTTATTTTTCTACTTTTTTAAAGCGGATTTTTTGCTCTTTTGCACAAAAAGGCGACTATAATCCACTTTGCATAATAGCCTATGCTCTATTATCCAACAAAACTCGCATTTTGTCAACATTTTATTGTCAAAAATATACTAAAACTTTTAGATATTTTTAAATTTTTTAACAAAGAAATATATAGTTGGTAAACATAATTCCTTAATTTTCCATTCTATCTCGTCATTTTGCACAACAAGTAACGCGAAACGAAACCTGAAAAACACAGTAAATTGTGTCGAAAAGCGTCGCAACCACAATATAAGCCAATCAATATAATTTATATGCTTAAAAAGACAAGTTTAGGCTTCAAAACGCAACTCAAAAAATCAAACGGGCAATTAAACAAAAACAGCATCAAAAACTTGCATATTTTTTAAAAATTGATATAATTACTTAAAATACGATTGAGGTGAGTTAATGAATAAGAGAAAATACTTAGAAGGTCTTAAGATTTTTAATTTTGTAATGTTGACCGTTGCAGGATGTATAAATGCTTTTGGAGTAACTATGTTCCTTATGCCCGTTGAATTATACGATAGCGGGATTTCGGGAACATCAATGTTGCTGAGCCAGTCAACTCCCCTTACCTTATCTGTTTTTCTGTTGATTTTAAACTTTCCTCTTTTCTTATTGGGATTTAAGAAGCAAGGAAAAGCATTTACGGTTTATTCAATATATGCGGTTGCGATTTATTCCTGCGCTGCCTGGCTTATCCAGGATGTTTTGCCGGTTGACGTTTCGTTAGCATCTCCCCTTGCAGGCAGTGACCTGCTACTGTGCGCGTTATTCGGCGGAACGATTTCCGGTGTTGGCTCAGGCCTTACCATTCGATACGGTGGCGCCATTGACGGCATTGAAGTTATGGCAGTAATATTTGCAAAAAAGATTAACCTGAGCGTCGGAACATTTGTAATGATATATAATGTTGCGCTCTATGTTATCTGCGGCATTGCATTAAAAAGCTGGATTCTTCCGCTTTATTCAATAGTTGCTTATATGGCGGCGTCAAAAACGGTTGACTTTATAGTTGAGGGTCTGGACCGAAGCAAATCTGTTATGATAATTACCGATATGCCTGACGAAATAAGCACTGCATTGATGGAAGTCTTCGAAAGCGGAACCACAAAAATGGCTGCAAAAGGCGGTTATACAAATACTGATAAGACAATTATCTACTTCGTTGTTAACCAATTCCAGATATCTAAGGTCAGAACCATTGTTCACGAAATAGACCCTAGAGCATATATGACTATAACCGAAGTTGCAGATGTTTTTAAATATAATCCTGATAAAAAGCATAAATAAAAACCGGATGGTTATCTCTGACTTTTTTAAAAAAACAAAACCCCTTGCGGATCGTTAAATCCGCAAGGGGTTTTAATTTGCTTTAAGCTATATGATTATTTGCCATAGAGCTCTTCGAGCTTCTCGAGGTGTGCACGGTTGGCCTTTGCATTTTCAGCAGCCTTTTCGAACAACTCTTCAGCACGATCGGGGAACGAACGGGTAAGAGATGCATAACGTGCTTCGCCAAGGATGAACTCTTTATAGTCTGCAGTTGCAGGCTTAGAGTCGATAGTGAAGGGGTTCTTGCCCTCATCCTTGAGTGCAGGGTTGAAGCGGAACATATTCCAGTAACCGCAATCAACAGCCTTCTTCATTTCCTTCTGGCAGTTAACCATACCACCCTTAATAGAGTGCATCTCGCAGGGTGAGTATGCGATGACGATAGACGGACCCTTATAAGCCTCAGCTTCCTTGATAGCCTTCAAGGTCTGGTTCATATCGGCACCCATAGCAATCTGTGCTACATAAACATAGCCATAAGACATTGCGATTTCAGCGAGGCTCTTCTTGGAGATAGCCTT
>JAZOQD010000060.1:0-18905 GCA_045655925.1 Acutalibacteraceae bacterium
CTCACACTTTTTGGCAAGACCGGCTGCAACGATATTCTTTGCAACATATCTTGCGGCATATGCGGCAGAACGGTCAACTTTAGTGGGGTCTTTACCACTGAAAGCGCCGCCGCCATGGCGAGAGTATCCGCCGTATGTATCAACGATAATTTTTCTGCCGGTAAGTCCTGTATCGCCCTGCGGTCCGCCAATAACAAAACGGCCGGTCGGGTTAATGAAAACCTTAGTGTTTTCATCGAAAAGTTCAGCAGGAATTATAGGTTTAATAACCTTTTCTAAAATATCTTTTCTTAATGTTTCGAGTGAAACCGAGTCTTTATGCTGGCTTGATACGACTACTGCTTCAACTCTTATAGGCTTATTATCGTCATATTCAACCGTCACCTGAGTTTTACCATCAGGGCAAAGATAATCTAAGGTTTTATCCTCTCTAACCTCAGTAAGCTTTTTAGTTAACTTATGGGCAAGAGAAATCGGAAGCGGCATCAATTCAGGGGTTTCATCACAAGCAAAGCCGAACATCATACCCTGGTCGCCTGCGCCGTTAAGGTTATAGGCGTCCTCTTCTCCACCCTTAAGCTCTAATGATTTATCAACGCCAAGGGCTATATCTGCCGACTGCTTGTCCAAAGCAGAAATAACTGCACAGGTATTTCCGTCAAACCCTGCTGACGCATCATTATATCCGATATCACAAACAGTTTTGCGAACAATCTCGGTAATATCAATCTGAGCCGAAGTTGTAATCTCGCCCATAACATTTACCATACCGGTTGTGCAAAAGGTTTCACAAGCAACACGAGCATTAGGGTCCTGAGCAATAATAGCATCGAGAATAGCATCTGAAACGCTATCGCAAACCTTATCGGGATGACCCTTTGTTACTGATTCTGATGTAAACAAATGTTTAGCCATATTCTTCACCTTTCCAAAATAAAAACCCGCTTCGAAAGCGGGTTTAATATAAAACCTCATCTTTCGGTAAAAACCGTCTGGATTTAGCACCTTGAAAAACAGGTTGCCGGGCTTCATAGGGCCAGTCCCTCCGCCACTCTTGATAAGGGAGTATTTAATTGTGCTTATGTATTATAATCTTACAATAGAAATTTGTCAAGACATATTTCCTTTAAGCAATGGGGAAAGTTTTTTATAGCAAGCAAAGCAGATTAGCGCATCAATTATTCCTTTAAGGAAATTGAAGGGCAAATTAAAAATAACAAGAGCTTCAAATATTGTATCAACGCTCGGCAAAATTGCCTTATACATTCCTAAAATTGCAACCAATGGCAAGCCGAAAAACTCCGAATAAAACGGATACATAATATAATAATTTATCGGAATGCTTACAACAGCCATAACCAAAGCGCCAATAAGGGTTGCTATAATTGCGCCTTTGAAGGTCTTTTTCTTCTTATATATAAGACCTGCGGTAAACACAAAAAACGAACCAAGAACAAAATTAGAAGCCTCGCCGACGCAAGCAGTTGTTGTGTTAAACAAATGAAGTAAATTTTTAAAAAAGCACACCCCAACCCCATAAACAGGACCTAATGCAAACGAAGTTATAATCGCAGGTAATTCAGAAAAATCAAATTTTATAAATGACGGAATTACCATTGGCAATGGAAATTCCAAGAGCATTAAAACATAACCTAATGCGCTCATAATTGCCATTACAATAAGTGCGCGTAAATTGAATTTTTTAGCAGCTTTCATATAAATAAACCTCCGAAAATAAAAAATCCGCCCAAAATATAAGGGCGGAAAATTAAACACTTTTCTTCTTCTATCATCCGGACTATACCGTCGGCTTTGGAATTACACCAAATCAGCTTAATGCTCGCGGGCTTTGCAAAACTGCATTTACCGCCGGTGAGGAATTGCACCTCGCCCTGAAGAATATTCAAATTACAAGATAATTATAGCATTCAAATATAGAATGTCAATAAATCAGATGAAAAATCTATACAAAATATAAATATGTGCGGCAAAAATAATAGGAATTAAAAATACAAATTCATTTTTTTGAGTTTTATGATTTAAAATTCCCAATGAAAAATATACTGCCGCCGCGCCGCCAAAAGCAGCAATCAAAAATAAGGTTGCTTCGCTGATTCTACGCCTATTTAAAACGGCGTTTCGTTTATCAACTGCCATCAGAATAAATGCTATTAAGGAAATAAGAACAAAATAACAAATAAGAAATAAATATAACTCTTTCATTTCCACTCATTCCCACTTAAAATAGGTTGCAATTAAATTAATATTATAATATAATTATATATATATTTGATCTTTATGTAAAGGGGGAAAACAAAAATGAGCAAAAAACGAGTCTTGATTATTGCCGCTATTGCGCTATCAATAATATATGCTATTTCTTTTTTGTTCTTTATATTACTCCCTGATAAAGATATTTTTTCTAACGGCAGTTCTGTCAGTAGTTTAAACAGTTTTTCATCTAATTCAGGCAGTAGCGATTATTCATCATACATAGATAGTCTTATTTCTGATTTATCATCTATGACTTCTGTTGAAATAACATCATCCGACCAAACTTCAACAGAGGCTTCATCAAGCACCTCATCTGCCCCATCTATAACCGATTCAAGACCATCATCATCGGTTAGCTCGTCAAAGCCGAGCTCTTCATCCAAACCAACGGCTTCATCTAAACCGACAGCTTCATCTAAACCCACGGTTTCATCAAAGCCAACAACTTCCTCGAAGCCTACTGTATCATCAAAACCGACCACGAGCTCATCAACAAGTTCAACAGTTACCCCACCGTCTACAAATAACTCATCATTTATGAGAGCAATCTGGATTGCATACTATGACCTTAATATGAGCGGTGCCAGTAAAGCAACTTTCCAGTCAAGAATTGATACCATGTTTGATAATGCGGTTAATATGAATATGACCGATGTTATCTGCCATGTCCGCGCTTTTTCTGATGCTTTTTACTACTCGGATATTTTTCCTCATACTAAGTATTTAAGCGGAACCGAGGGTAAAGACCCCGGCTATGATGCATTAGAATATATGATTACTGCCGCTAAAAAAAGAGGCTTGAAAATTCATGCTTGGTTGAACCCTTACCGAGCAACCTTTACTACCGACCTGTCAAAGTTAGCCAACAATCATCCGGCTAAGAAATGGCTTACTGATAACGATACAAAGAACGACCGTTATGTTTTAAGCGCGGACGGAAAATATTTATATTATAACCCTGCAATACCTGAAGTTCAGAAGCTTATTATTGACGGCGTTAGAGAAATACTCGATAACTATGATGTTGATGCAATACATATTGATGATTATTTCTATCCTACAACCTCAGCAAGCTTTGATAGCGTTGAATACAATGCATATAAAGCGGCATCGCCGAACAGCAAGTTAGAACTTGCTGATTGGCGCAGAGCAAATGTTAATGCCCTTGTAACAGGTCTTTACTCCGCAGTTCATAAATATGAGGGCGTTAAGTTTGGAATAAGCCCTGCCGCTAATATTTCAAGATGCTATAACGAGCTTTATGCAGATGTTGAATACTGGATGAAGACAACCGGTTTTTGCGATTATATAATTCCGCAGATATATTACGGATATGAGTATAAAACCGCAAAATATCAGTTCACAAATCTATTAAACGAATGGAATTCTAAGAAAAAGCATTTATCTCTCGATTTTTATATCGGCTTAGGTCCTTATAAAATCAATCAACCAACAACAAATGACGGAACCGAATGGTCATCTAAACCTGAAATTTTAGGTAAGCAGGTTACTGATTGCTATAACTTGACAACTGACGGTGTTGCAATTTTCGATTACGGCACTATGATGAAAACAAACGCTGCTAATAAAAAAGCCAAAGAAGCCATGGTGGAGGCTTTTAAGGCTATAAAATAACGTTTAAAATATTGGGGAATGAATAAATGAGACATTTGAAAATAGTCCTGCCTATTTTGCTCGCAGTCACTATTATGATTTCGGGCGTTGCAGTTCTTTTTGAACTGAATCTTTTAGGCAAAAAGCCAACAGGAACAAGCTCGAGCGAGGATACCTCTTCTATAGAAGCAGAGCCTGTTTTTGATTTTACTAAAACCTATGAAAAGGATATGCCCGCAACAATTAAGGCAGCAACCTTAACTCCCGGAGTTGACTTTATTGCTGACGGCTTTATATTTGAAGAAGCAACCAAAGAAATTGACAATATAATTTCTTTACTTGCGCAGGATAAGTTTAACGCTATAAATGTTAATGTTAATTATCTTGACGGTGTAATTTTTAATAACGATGTGACGGTAAACCATGCGGGCGACCTTATGAATTACATCTACGGCGTTGCCCATAGCTACAATTTAACCGTTATCACCACAATTGATATTGCCGGTTTTGCCAAAACCGATATAGCTTCTAAAGAAGATTTTAAGACTATTTCAAGGCTTTTAACTTCCCCATCATTACTTAATAACTCGGATATGCTTGTTATTGACGGATATATGAAATCCAATGACGAGCCCGAGGTTACGATAGTTTCTTCAAATGTCTCAACTACCGAATCAGCTCAATCCGAAACTAATTCAAATGAATCAACAACCTCAACCTCCACCGAACTGACTGCAGAACAAAAAACAGAAAAGACTACCGAGCTAACTCTTGCAATGAAAAAGTATTACCATACCATTGCGGCAGCAAAGGAAACTCTTTATGTTGGTGTTGCGGTCAGAAACCGCTATACAAAGGGCGAAAAGGATACTGACGAAGATGCAATTTATCTTCTTGATGACGGATATGCCGATGTTAAAGCCTGGCTAAATGACGGTGCGGCTGACTTTGCAATGATAGATATTCCTTATCCTATTGGCAGTGGTGACAGAAACTTCAAAGATGAGGTTAAATATTTTGAAGAAACCTTCGGTGAAGAAAACAATCTTTACTATACCCTCTCATATTCACTTTACGGTTCTAAGGGTGATTGGAAAAAATCCGATCAGATGTTAAGTCAGTTAATGCACCTTTCCGAATTAGGTAACACCTCATTTGTTTTTGACAGTTACATTGCTTTTCATAATGATAAAACCGAATCAAAAACTGTTATTATCCGCTACTTGCAGGAAAAATTAAGCACAGGTTATATTTTGACCAACCTTTCAATTTCTAACCCCAAAAAGCAGAAATATACAACCTATGACTCAACCGTTTCTTTTAACGGAGCTTCAGACCCCGAGTTTATATTAAAGCTCAACGGCAAAGAGGTTGAGCGAAACGATATCGGCTATTTTTCAATGGATTTTGACCTTGCATTAGGTAAAAACACCTTTAAATTTGAGCATAAAGGCTCAACAAAAACATATACCATTACTTATAAAAAGGTTGTTATTAAAAGTGTTTCACCTACAAAAGCTATAACGCTTGACCCCGGCTCATCAACCTCTTACGAAATGGTGGCGATTGCAGGCAGCACTGCAACAATCGTTATAAACAGTAAGAGCTATACAATGAAAGAGGAACCGATTCTTGACGACCTCGGCAACAAAACCGAGTATAGCACTTATCAGTATACCTATACTGCTCCAAATGACCTTAAAGCAAATACTTCTTTCGGCGAACCTACCTTTAAGGCGGTTTCAAAATACGGAACCGAAACTAAAAAAGGCGGAAAGCTTACCGTTAAGAAGAACGAACAAATAAATACTCCGATTGCTCCTATTACCCCCTCATATTCATCAACCGGCGCTCATTATCTCGATGTTGGTAAAACATATATTGCAGAAGTTTTATCAAATCAAATTGAAACTGTTGATTGGGATGATACAGGCTCATATTCAAGACCAACTAACAACTATCTCCCTCAGGGAACTATCGACTTCTGTCATTCAGGAACCAAAACCTATAGCGGTATTCCTTATAAAACACTGCGTTATGGCAAAATGGTAGATGGCGACCAGCTTAAAATAACTAAAGGAACTGTGCCTGACACAAACCAAGTAAACCTTACTTCCTTTAATGATGACGGTCAATTTACTGAAATGTCATTCGGGGTTGCTTGGAAAGCACCATTTATGCTTGAAATCAAGGAACAGGCGTATAGAAACACAGGCGACGGCAGCAACCGAGATTATACAATGAAATCTATAACCTTTAGTTACATAGATTTAACCTTCTGCTATGCTGATGCCGTTACAGGCGAATTAAATATCCCTGAGGACAATCCCCTATTCTCTAACGCCTCCTTAATCAAAAACACAAAAGACTACACGCTCAGGCTTTATCTTAAAAAGACAGGCGCGTTCTATGGTTGGAGCGCTAACTATAACGAAAACAACGAGCTTGTTTTCAGATTCCTTAATCCTGCAAGAATCACTGAAGCCGATAATGAATACGGTGTTTCCTTAGAGGGCGTTAAAATCGGTCTTGATATCGGACACTATGGTATCAACTCGGGCGCATCAACCGGTAATATTACCGAGGCGCATCTTAATTATGTTCTCGCTATGAAGGTTAAGAACGAGTTATTAAAAACAGGCGCTACAGTTATTATCATAGAAGGTAACACTCCTGCAGCTAAAATACAAAAAGCACGAGATGTTTCGCCTGATTTTATTCTCTCCATGCATAGAAACTGGTCAGGCAGTGCCGCTTACGGATTCATTTCATATCATTTCAATCAGTTTACTGCAAAGCCTGCCGAGCATATTTTTAATACAACGGCTTCGCTATATAACCAAACCGATTCGCTTAGCAAGTGGTCAAAAGTTAAATGGCATCCTTACTACCTGTCGAGAGTTTGCGTCTGCCCCGTTGTTCTTACCGAAAACGGCTTTATGAGTAACGCTAAAGAACTGAGCAATATTACTAGTGATGAATTTAATCAGCAATGCGCAGAAGCCATGACCAAAGGTATAGTTAATTACTTTAAATCTATCCAATAACAACAAAAACACCCGTAGATTTAGTTCTACGGGTGTTTTATTATTTTAAAAGACTTTTTCCATTTCTTTTTTAAGACGCTCTATAATGCGTTTTTCTAAGCGAGAAATATATGATTGCGATATTCCGAGCAGGTCTGCCACCTCTTTTTGCGTTCTCTCCTTCTGACCGCCTAAACCAAACCTCATACTCATTATATTTCGCTCGCGTTCACTTAATTTTGCAATTTGCATATTAAGTATCTTCTTTTCGTCCTCATGCTCAACTCGGCCACCAACCTCGCTGCCATCACTGCCCAAAATATCTGATAATAGCAATTCGTTTCCGTCCCAATCAATATTAAGCGGTTCATCAATCGAAATTTCGCTTTTAAGCTGAGACGTCTTTCTCATATACATTAAAATCTCATTTTCAATACATCTGGAAGCGTAAGTTGCAAGCTTTATATTTCTATCAGGACAAAAGGTGTTAACCGCCTTTATAAGCCCAATTGTGCCTATAGAAACCAAGTCCTCAATACCTGCACCAACAGCGTCAAATTTTCTTGCTATATAAACAACTAGCCTCAAATTGTGAACAATTAGCTTTTCTCTTGCAAATGCATTACTCTCAGTATTTAACATCGATATCATTTTGTTTTCTTCTTCTGTTTCAAGTGGCGGTGGCAGAGTTTCGGGGCCATTTATGTAATAACTCTCTGCGCCTTTAAATATTTTACAAAACAACCTATAACAAAACGCCTTGAATCCACTTAAAATCGCCCTCATTTGCTTTGCCTCCATAAATCAATTTTTTATGATTTGTTCTGAAATTATGGCAGAATAATCCCCGCCAAAAGTATCTTTCATAATTGCAGCAATAGTGTTTTTATAAAGTTTCTTCTCAGGGTTATCAATAACCGTCATACTATCAAGCCTTATCGCCGGCAGAATGCTCTTGCCCGATACTGTTTTAACAGGTATTGCTCTGAATCGCTCTGTATTTTCGTTATTTAAAGGCATTAAATGTTCAACAACATAATTTGCCTCTGACTGACCTAAAAGCTCTGAAGCAGTTTTTAAGTCGATTATTATAACTTCACTATCTGTTAGCATATCTGTTAAAGAATGCCCGGAATCAACAAGAGCTTTAACCTTAGCATAAGTGCCGATATAGTAAAGCTCTAATTCTACCTTTTTTGATTCGGCTAAATTATTCGCTTTAAGCTTTTTATAGATTAAAATTATTATGTAGAAAATAAATGCAGAACTAATTAAAACAAGCGGCGATATATCAAAATAAACGGCTCCATTATTAACCGAAATTCTATCGCTTGATATTAGGAGGTTTAGTCCTAATATCAGCCCTGCAAAGCAGAATGTTACTGAAAACAGAACAAAAACATCTAGCAAAAATAACTTCAACATTTTATATTTAAAACATATTAAGACGCCTAATATTGACGGTATTATTCTTAGAATCAGTTGAACGAATATATTATAATTCGGCAAAAATATTATAAGAGAAAATAACGACAGCACAAAAGCTGCCGCAATTAACCGTTTTTTAGTTGTTTGCCTATTAGTTAGCTTACTGCAAAAAAGCAACAATAATAGGTCAATTATGAAATTTGTAAAAATCAGAACATCAACATATATTATCATTTCCCTCACCCAAGATAGATTATAGCATTTCGAGTTTAGCGAAATTTGTCGCATTTTGAGGAAAATATATGTCATAAAAAATAAAAGCAGGAGCAAAGTTAATTACTCAGCTCCTGCTTTTTAGATTTAATATAATTTATAATTTTTATTATTTGCGGTAATGTTCCAAGAATAAACAGAATAATACCTATTATTAGCAAAATCGAAACAATTGTTTCTGCATAGCCAACCGCGAACAAATATAGCGATTTTACATCAACATTGAGATATTTTATAACATTTGAAATTAAAACCACTAATGGCGCAACTATAAGCATCGCACCTGAGGACCTTAGCGCAAGTGAAATAATGCTCAACCATTGAAACCGCCATTTTTTAGTTAGCAACAATAATGCTAAAAATAATATGAATGTCAAAACGGTTCCCAAAATAACATATTCTAAATAACTGCTTATCTCAAAGCCGTATTTCCCTATCGTATCAATAAAAGGAATGTCGGTAAACTGTTGCGCGCTATTAGCAAGCAATGTTGAAACATTATCTATTCCTAGCAATAATTCATCGTCAACGGTAGCGCCCGCATTATTTGCGGTGTTAAGCATAACGTTATAGAATCTCGAATGAATTTCCTCATACGGAAATGTATTTCCTGCATATTCATATGACGAATCATAGGCAGCAAAAATAATATCTTTTATATAGTTTTCAAATTCTGCTTTTGAAACAGCCTTTGAAAACTCCCCTTCTGCAACACCAGCAGGAATTGCCAACTGTTCGATTGCCTCACAATATTCGTCATAAATAACATTATAATAATTTTGATTATCTAAAACAGAAACCATAAATTTCGGCGAACAAAAAGTCAAACGAATAACAGAACAAATTGCAGCTATAAAAACAAATAATGCTAATAAAAATGATAATAGGACTGAGGAGATTCGGTCTAAAAAACTCATTTTACTACGCCCTCCTCTTTTGCAACTACATCAATTTTAGGGCCAGAAATCATCTTCGCACAAACAAAATAGCGCTCAGCTCTGAATGCAACTGCATGGAATGGATAGCAGGTGTAAAGCACGAGGTTATCGTAATCTGCTCTTAAGTCATAAGCAACCTTAGCATTCTTTGCATTAACAACCAAAATATCGGTAACCTCATACTCATAAGCGCCGTAGGTTGTTGTGTAATAAATTGTATCGCCGATATTAACATATTGCAAACCTTTAAAATGAGTTGTTACATGGGCGGCAACAAGTGTTGTGCTACCAAAGCCGGGCAACTTGCTACCCTCAAACTGCCCCGGTCCCTTCCTGATAATCTTCATAGCATCGCCATAATAAACATCGCAGTCAACACCGGTATTAGGGATAGTTATATGGGCATACTTTTTGCCAACTTTGGGGAACTTAATCTCAGATACATGAATAACAGGGTCCTGTTTTTCGCCAACGTTGACAAGAGTAACATCATCATCGCTGACTTCTAACGATGAAAATGTTGGGATTTTATCGCCAAAAAGCATCGAACCTAAAGACATCATCGGCGCAACAACAGGATTAAGAATGAGAAAAATAACAAGGTATGAAATAAAAACAAAGATTAACGGCAATCCGAAGAAAGCCGCTAATCTTTGAAATATTTTACTCTTTAATTTTAAAGCAGACTTCATTATTTAGAAGATGCT
Source organism: Acutalibacteraceae bacterium (assembly GCA_045655925.1). Lineage (GTDB taxonomy): Bacteria > Bacillota > Clostridia > Oscillospirales > Acutalibacteraceae > UMGS172. Next base: position 10,261 of record JAZOQD010000060.1, read on the forward strand.
TTTTTGAAAGAAGATGCAACAACAAATGCAGCAGCAGTAAGAACAACAAATGCACCTACAAATACATAGGTCATATTACCCTCAGCACCGGTCTGGATAATCTCATCCTCAGTAGAAATAAGGGTAATTTCTTTACCGCCCTCATAACCTTCAACGTTAGAATTAGCGTTGAAAATGAGTTTAGCAGTATAGTTAGCAACAACAGTTCCTGCAGTTCCGGTTACGTTCTTCTTAGTAACGAGAAGCTCTGCATTGATAATTTTTGCAGCTTCCTGAGCTTCTTTAACAACTTCTTTCTTAACTGCATCAGCAGCATCAGAGAGAGATTTAGCATCAGAAGCTTCAACAGCAGCAACAGAGGCATCAACATGAGCAAGGATTGCATCAACGGTAGCTTTATCAAGGTCAGCTTTTGTAAGATAATCCTCAGCCTGATTGATATAAACATCAGGTAACTTAACAACGGTTCCGCTCTTCATAGTGATTTCCTGAGAGAAAGCATCAATAAGTCTCTGTTCATCAGCAGAAATGCCGGTTGCAGCACTGCCGGAGAATACACAGAAAGCTAACATTGAAATAACGATAATGAAGGATAAAAACTTTTTCATAAGAAAAGAACAACCTTTCTGAATAAAATTTTACAAATACAATTATAACATTTTTTATGCGTTTGTCAAGAATTTTAATAATATTAAAAATGTTTAATAAAAGCAAAAATCAAAATGCAAAATAATGCGACAAAAAAGCTTATTATTACACGTTTTAGATTCTTTTTCTTGCGTTCAGTATATCTTAAAAAACCCTCTCTTTTAGTATTTTTTCTTACTTCACTAGATAAATATGTGTCAATTATTTCTTTTACTTCTTTTTTAAGACGATTATCATCAAAATTGCAATCGCTTTTTACAAAGAAAACTGCTCTTTCAAAGATATCGCTTCCTGTATCATTAACTTCGATTATTCTTTTACTGATTCCTCTAATCATTTTGACCCTCCTTCATATATATTCAATTTTAACTGCTAAAATCTCCCTTATTCAACAAGTTGATAATACTTGAAAATTTTTATTAAAATATACATTTTGTATATCTCGGTTTACATAAATTATGTGGATAACCCTGTTAGTAAGTCGAACAAATTGCATATAATTGCCCTTTTTCGACGCAAAATTCCATAATTTTCCCTATTATGTAAACTTACAAAGTGTAAATTTACCAAATTATTAGTGATTGAAAATAACAATATATCTGTTAAAATATAAACAAGTAACATTAAGGAATGAAGACTGATGAATACATATTCTCCAAAAGTTGAATATACAAATAATAATACTGTTATATTTGGCGTTAACGAATTTGAACTTTGCGACACATTAGATTGTGGTCAGGCCTTCAGGTTCTCTGAAATAGACGAGAAAACCTGGCATGGAATAGCTTTTGACAGTTATATTAAAATTGGCAAAGAAAATGATAAAATCATCCTCTATAATGTTTCTTTAGAAGAATATGAAGCAAAATGGAAGCATTATTTTGATTTTGAGCGCGACTATGGTGCTATTATAGATATACTTTCTGAAAATAAAGTTCTAAAAGAGGCATCAAAGAGATATAAAGGAATCCGTATTTTAAATCAGGACCCTTGGGAAGCAATATGTTCCTTTATTATTTCTCAAAATAACAATATTCCAAGAATTAAAGGAATTATTGAACGACTTTGCGAAAATTTTGGTAAGAAAATAAACGGCGGCTACTCCTTCCCCACTGCTAATGATTTAGCAAAGCTTACACCTGAAGATTTAGCACCATTACGCGCAGGTTTCAGAGCAAGATATATTGTTGATGCTGCAAAAAAGGTTTCAAAAAATGAGCTGGATTTTGACCTGATAAGAAGCGGTGATATTGATTTAGCACGGGCTGAGCTTATGAAAATAGTCGGCGTTGGAACGAAAGTTGCCGACTGTGCGTTACTTTTTGGTTTTTCCAGAATCGAGGCATTGCCGAAAGATGTTTGGATAAAACGCGCTTTGGCAGAGTATTTTGAAGGCGATTTGCCCGAATGCGCTAAAGATTATGCAGGTATTGCACAGCAATATTTATTTAGTTATATAAGAGATTTAAGCAAATAAAAAGACCGAGCATTGCTCGGTCTTTTTTTATTTTAAATATCATTTTTTATAATATCGTCAAAAGTTTCACGCTTTATAATAACCCTTGCTTCGCCATCTTTAACCATTAAAACTGCAGGACGGGCGATGCGGTTATAATTGCTTGCCATAGAATACTGATATGCGCCTGATGTTAAAATAGCGAGTGTATCTCCAACAGCCGCTTCCTGCATTGGTGCGTGCTCTTGAATAAGGTCGCCACTCTCACAACATTTACCTGCAACAGTTGCAATCATATTCTTGGGCATATTGGCCTTATTTGCAATTTCAACTGTATAATCTGCCTGATATAAAGCATATCTCGGGTTGTCACTCATTCCACCGTCAATCGAAACATAGGTTCTGACATTTTCAATAGTTTTAACCGCGCCAACAGTATATAGCGAAACACCTGCAGGGCCAACTATTGAACGGCCCGGTTCAATGTAAATTTTAGGAAGCGGAATTGATAACTCTTCTGCTTTTTTATGCAATTCTAAAGAAACTGCCTTTAAAAAACTATCAAAAGGAATCTGACTATCTCCCTCAATATATTTAACACCAAAGCCACCGCCGAGATTTAGTTCCTTAAACATAATGCCTGTTTTTAAATAAAACTCATTGATGAAATTCATCATAACATCAGCAGCTTCACAAAAAGGTTCGGTTTCAGAAACCTGAGAAGCAATATGACAATGAACGCCTAAAAGCGAAATATTGTCATATTCTGCAGCCTTTAAAGCGGCTTGCATAGCCTCTCCGTTTTCTAATGAAAAACCGAACTTAGAATCAATCTGTCCGGTCCTTATATAATCGTGGGTGTGAGCATCTATTCCCGGTTTTATGCGAAGCTGGATTTTAACCTGCTTGTTTTCTTTCTTGGCAATCTCATTGATTGTTTCAAGCTCGGTTAAATTATCAACAATGATTCTACCAATATCGTTCGATATAGCATACTCAAGCTCATCGTAAGTTTTGTTATTACCGTGGAAAAAGAGATTTTGGGGGTTAAAGCCTGCAGCAAGGGCAGTATAAATTTCGCCCGCGGAAACAACATCGGCACCAAGGCCTTCAGAGCCAACAATTCGATATATCTCTTTGCAGGAAAAAGCTTTGCTTGCATAAAGAACCTGACCGTTACCATCGTAATACTCGTTCAATGAATCCTTAAAATCACGGCAGGTTTTTCTGATTAAATTTTCATCATAAACATAAAGCGGCGTTCCGTATTCCTTGGCCAATGAAACGGTATCCATACCGCCTATAGTAAGGTGGCCTATATTGTTAACACCGATACTTTCGCTAATCATTCTATTTCCTCCAAGGCCAAAAATTATGAATTGGCTATTTGCTCTAAAATTGAGTGCATCTCCTCAATGCCCTCACCTGTTATTGCTGAAAAAGGTATTACAGATATATCACCGACAAAAGAAATTTCATTCATTATTTCTTTGAAGCTTTCTTCCCTCTCAGATTTATTAAGCTTATCGCATTTAGTAAGAATAATAACAAAAGGAAGATTTGAATCAGAAAGATAATGAAGCATATCAATATCATCTGCTGTTGGCTTATGGCGGGCATCAATCAACTGAAAAACAAGACTCACATCTCTTGAGGCAAAATACCCCTCCATAAGAGAACCCCAACGCATTCTTTCCTCTTTTGAAACTTTTGCAAAACCATAACCGGGCAAATCAGCAAAGCGAACCTTATCACAACGGAAAAAGTTAATAACCCTTGTTTTTCCGGGCTTATTACTTGTTCTGGCAAGTGATTTTCTGCCAACAAGCTTATTTATAAGCGAAGATTTGCCAACATTTGAATGCCCAGAAAAGCAAACCTCGGGCAAGGTTAACGCGGGTAAAGCCTTATTGTCTGCAACCGAATTTTCAAAAACGGTGTTGTTATAATTCATAAATTCCTCTTTAGTTAACTACCGAAGTAGATTTAACTTCATTATATTTTTCTGTAATATTATATTTCTGCTGCTTTGCATCGGTATATTTTATGGGAATTGAAGTTAAAGCGCCTAATATAACCTCGTCAACAGTTTTAACGGGAATGAAATTGATATTTTCCTTAACTATGTCATCAACATCATCTAAATTAGGCATGTTATCTATTGGTATAAAAACATTTTTAATTCCTGCTTTATATGCAGCCATAGCTTTTTCTCTTAAACCGCCTATTGCTAAAACTCTGCCTCTTAATGTGATTTCACCGGTCATTGCAATATCGTTTCGAACAGGAATATCGCAAAAAGCAGAAACTAAAGCCGTAAACATAGTAATACCTGCAGAAGGGCCATCCTTTGGAACTGCGGCTTCGGGCGCATGAATATGAATATCATATTTTTTATAGAAATCATCTTCAATTCCTAAAACGCTACTTCTGCTTCTCAGGCAGGTTACTGCGGCCTTTGCAGATTCCTGCATAATATCGCCTAATGAGCCCGTGAGTTCAAGTTTGCCGCTACCCTTAACAACAGCAACCTCAAGCTGCATAATTTCACCGCCAACACTTGTCCAAGCAAGGCCGTTTACTATACCAACTTCATCGGTTTTAGACAGATTATCAGGCTTATATTTTTCAGTTCCGAGCCATTCTTTGACAAGCGTTTCGGTAATTTTAACCGATTTTGCGCCCGAAACAACCTTAGCGGCAGCCTTGCGGCAGAGTGAAGCAATAACTCTATCAAGACGGCGAACGCCCGCTTCTTTAGTATAAGAGTCAATAATCTTAAAAATGGCATCATCAGTAAAAGTAACCTTTTTACCAATAAGTCCGTTTTCTTTTACCTGCTTTTTAACGAGATGATTTTTAGCTATATGGTATTTTTCATCTCTTGTATAGCTTGAAATCTCAATAAGCTCCATTCTGTCAAGGAGTGGCGCAGGAATATTGCCAGCATCATTTGCAGTTGTTATAAACAGAGCCTTTGATAAATCAAAAGGCATATCAACATAATGGTCATGGAAGGTATTATTCTGCTCACTATCAAGAATTTCAAGCATAGCGGAGGACGGGTCGCCCTTATAAGACGAGCCTAATTTATCAATCTCATCAAGAAGAATTACGGGATTAGAGCTTCCTGCAACCTTAAAAGCATTGATGATTCTACCCGGCATAGCACCAATATAGGTTTTTCTATGGCCTCTGATTTCAGATTCATCGGTAACGCCGCCCAAAGAAATTCTTGCATACTTTCTGCCCAAGCATTCGGCAACAGAACGAGCAATAGAAGTTTTACCAACTCCAGGAGGGCCAACCAAGCAGATAATTTGTCCTTTAACATCCTTAGAAAGCGCACGAACAGCTAAAAGCTCTAAAATACGTTCTTTGACTTTTTGCAAACCGTAATGTTCACGGTCTAAAATCTTTTTAGCATTATCAAGGTTTATCTTCTTGGCCTCTATATTAACATTCCAAGGTAATGAGAGGCAGGTTTCAAGATAGTTTACAACAACAGTTGCCTCATGCGAGCCCTGCGGCATATTAACAAGTTTGTCCGCCTCATCCGTAAGGCGCTTTTTAACCGAACTATCTGCAGAAAGAGCGGCAATACGCTTATAATATTTATCATATTCTCCGCCCGCTTCAGAATCACCGTTTAATTCTTCTTTGATTGCTTTTAATTGCTCACGAAGATAATATTCGCGCTGATTATCATCAATTCTTGCGCGAACCTTATCGTTAATTTTCGCATCAATAAGCAACAACTCTTTTTCTTTTTTAAGCAAAGAAATAACGGCTTTTAATCTTTTTAAAGTATTGGTTTGCTCTAAAACATACTGTTTATCATCGATTTCAACATTAATACCATTTATAACAAAATCGGCAAGATAACCCATATCATTCGCAGCAACAACGCCCATAAGAACATCAGGCGGCATTTTAGGAGCAACACTTGCATACTCATCAAAAGCATTTTTTGCATTTCTAAGCATTGCATCTCTATAAACGGGTCGGCATTTTAAAGGTTCATCCGGAAGCTTTACTAAATCTGCATAAAGGCAAGGAGCATTAGCTGAAACATCTATAAGTTTTGCTCTATAAACACCCTCAACTAAAACACGAACAGTATCATTTGAAAGGCGAAGAATCTGTTTAACTTTAGCAACTGTTCCTACGGTATAAAGGTCCTTATCTGAAGGGTCTTCAACCGAAATATCCTTTTGAGTTAGTAAAAATATATTTCTATTAGAAGCCATTGCTACATTTAATGCTTCTATAGATTTTTTTCTGATAACATCAAAATGCACCGAGGTTTTAGGGAATACAACGATTCCTCTTAATGCCAATAATGGCATATTTACAATCGGTGAACTGTTTTCTAACATAAAAACACCCTTTTTAAAATATATACGGTGATTATACTATATAACTCAATTTTTTTCAACTAAATTTAAAAGAAAAAAGCAGGAAAGGTTTTACACCATTCCTGCTTTAAAATTATTCTTTAATTGAGCAATCTGACAAATCAAATTCAGGAACAATTTTGGGCAACCATTTCTTGAATTTATCAAGACTTGAAACCGAATTACCGTTAAGATAATGGTTTCTGTATTTCTTGCCGTTAATTTCCCATTCAATTAACAGCATTTTTTGCTCAAACCAAGGTAAAGTTGTGTTGCAAACATTATTTATTGAGTTAGCCTTGCAACCAAAACCGCCGCGATGGATAACCGTATCAGTATCAAGGTCGGTAACAGTAAAGGTTCCGTAAACATCCTTTAATGTGTCGTTAACAACCTTCAAGGTTGCGAAGCTTGTTGTTTGCTCTGCATACATAAGACAAACAGGCTCGCAAGAACGTTTAAAGAACTCAAAACCAAGTTTTTTAGTATAATAATAATCAACCAAAGCATCAGAAATCTGCGGCCAGGCATCAATAAGATTCCAAATCATAATACCGGTTTTCTTAGGCTTCTGGCTTCTCATTCTCTCAACAAAGAATTTGTCACCCTCAGCATGAGAAATTTGCGAGGCTAAAACAAAATCCTCCATATTCTCAGGAACTGAGCCGAACATAGCTTCAATTTCTTTGGGAATTTCAGGTGCTCTACCAACACAGCCCGACCAATCAGAAGCATGGAATCCATGCTCCTTATTATCCTTATAGGGCCAAAGATTTCCTTCAGTAAACATCTTCTTCATACTTGAAATGGCAGGATAGCAAAGACGGCCGATTTCACTTACAAATAATGCAGATGTATATTTAAAGAAGTCAATCTTATGATATCTGCCCATTGCATAAAGATGATTTTCAGTTAAAGTTCCGTTCGGATCTTCTTTCATTTCTTTAATGCATCTTGCGCTAACAATCGGTGAACTTGGCAAATAAGGTCTGCCTACGTCATTGATTGAAAGCACCTCAGGGATAATTTCACGGGAAATTTTATTGACCTCAGGGTTGTATCCTCTGCCGCTCATCATCATATCAATTTCGTTATCGCCTGACCATAGAACAATACTTGCATGATTTCTGATTCTGCGAACAGAATATGCGAGTTCATTTTTAAAGTTATCTACAAACTCTTTATCATAAAAAGGAACAGCATTACAAGCAATCATAACATCCTGCCAAACCATTATTCCATGACGGTCGCAGTAATCATAGAAACGCTTATCTTCATAAATACCGCCTCCCCAAACTCTGACAATATTACTGTTAGATTCATCGAGCAGGTTTAAAGCAGCATCGTAACGCTCTGGAATAAGACTATGATAAGCTGAAAGAGGTATCCAGTTTATGCCGTGGCACATAATTTCCTGACCGTTTATAATAAATCTGAAATCGGCATCCTCTTCGTGCAACGAAGGTGTTAATTTAAGCTCAACAGTTCTGATACCAACATTAAGGTCCATCGAATCAACAACCTCGTCATCAAGCAACAGTTCAACTTTAGTATCATAAATATTAGGTTCGCCATAACCTTTAGGCCACCAACGCTTGAGGTTTTTAACCTCACAATAAAGGTTGCCGCAATTAGAGCGCTTAAGTTTGCCAAAAGCTGAAAGTGAAGAATCCTCTCCGCATTTACCATTAATCCTAATAGAGAGCCTGTCAGACAAAAGGATGTTATCAGGCGCTTTTATTTTATAGGTCATATAAAGCATTGGCGCCCAGTTGTTCCACCAATATGATCTTGTTGAATATGCACATTCTAAAAGTTCAATCGGTTTTTTAATTAAAATTGAAACACCTTTAAACAAACCGGCAGAAACAGTTCTCGGATATATATCCCAACCAAAAGTATGGGGCGGTTTGCGGAGATATGTCTGACCGGCAGTAACGCCATTAACACCGGTGTTTATCTGACTATAAAAAGGAACATCATATTTAAATGACTGAAGAACAGAAGAATGAATATGAACATATAAAATGTTATTATCAAGCATTTTATCGGTAATATCAATATCATGAGGAATATAGAAATTCGCAGATGATGAAACAAGCTCACCGTTTAAATAATAATCGGCAATTGTATCAACACCCTCA
>JAZOQD010000061.1:0-4591 GCA_045655925.1 Acutalibacteraceae bacterium
TAGGGTCATAATCTATAACGCCAACATAATATCCCATTTCTTTCGCCTTTTTAATGGCAGGCAGTTGTAGAATAGATGCTCCTATAATGAGCAGTTTTTTCATATAGTTTATACCTCAACGCTTTCTTTTGTTTCGGTAACGGTTTCGGGCTTAATCTCTTGAGCGGTAACATAAATATTTTCCCTTTTAAGCACCGAAGAAACTGTTTTGAAAAGGATTTTCACATCAAGCCAAAAAGAAATATTTTCTGCGTAATAAACATCGTTTGCCATCTTCTGTTCTGAGGTGGCAGAATTTCTAAAATACGCCTGGCTGTAACCGGTTATGCCGGGACGAACATCAAGACGGCGGCGATGCGGTTCATCAAGCAAATCATAACCTTTATAGTTGGTGGTTAAATGCGCTCTCGGGCCAATAAAGCTCATATCGCCTTTAAGCACATTTAAAAACTGCGGCAACTCATCAATGCTTGTTTTTCTCATCAGTTTGCCGATTTTAGTAACCCGCGGGTCATCCTCCGCATTATATGTAGAACCATCTGCTGCCTTAAGATTCGGCGAATTAACCTTCATTGAACGAAGTTTATACATCTTAAAGGTTTTGCCCTTGTGTCCCAATCGTTCTGCATTATAAAAGATGGGTCCTTTATCGGTTATATAGATAATCGGGGCAAAAATTATAATAACAAGCAGAACAAACGGTAATGCTATAAGCGACAAAATAATGTCAAACAATCTTTTGAAAAAAAGATAAATCATTTTATGTAATCCCTCAAAATCTCCACATAATTTTCTATAACATACTCTACTTCTTCATCCTTAAGGCAGGTATGAAGCGGAAGTGTAATCTCGTTCTCAAACAGTTTATACGCATTAGGATAATCTTTAATATCAAATCCCAAATTTTTATATGCGGTATGCATCGGAAGCGGCTTATAATGAACATTACAAGCAATTCCTCGTTCCGCCATTTTTATAATAATCTCGCCACGCTGGTCATATGAAATGCCGGGGATTCTTGTTAAATATAAATGTCCCGATGATGTATGAATATCGTTATAATGGTCGAGCACCTCAACGCCTAAAGGCTTTAAAGCTGCATCATATTTTGCAATCATTTCTTTACGCCTTTTAAGCATATTGGGATAACGCTCAAACTGCTTTAAACCGATTGCCGCCGCAATATCGGTCATATTGCATTTATACCACGGGCCAACGATATCATACTCCCAAGCGCCCAATTTAGTCTTTGCCAAGGCGTCTTTCGACTGACCGTGAAGGCTTAGTAACTGAAGTCTGTGGTAAATATCCTCGTTATCTATTCCCTCGATATTTCTCCAGGTCAGTGCACCACCCTCAGCGGTTGTAAGGTTCTTAACCGCGTGGAAACTAAAGGATGAAAAATCCGCAATACTTCCTGCCACAACGCCTTTTCGACTTGCACCAAAAGCATGAGCGGTATCAGCCATAACGGCAACCCTGCCGAGCGCTTTTTGAATATCGGAGTTGGGCTTGAAAAGGCCGCGCTTACTTTGGACAATCTCAAAAATACGATCGTAATCGCAGGGCACGCCACCCAAATCAACCGAAATAATTGCCTTGGTTTTTTCGGAAATTGCATTTTCCAGAGCGTCATAATCCATCTCATAACCGCTCTTTGCACAGTCAACAAGCTTTAAGGTTGCGCCAACATGGCAGACAACCGAAGCCGAAGCAGTATATGTATAGGCAGGGACAATTACCTCGTCACCCTCGCCGACTCCTAAAACTCTCAACGCCATTTCGGCACAAGCAGTCTGAGAGTTTAAGCAAACGCACTTTTCAGTGCCAACATATGCGGCAATATTTCTTTCCAACTGCTTGGTTCTCGGTCCTGTTGTTATCCAACCCGAGCGCAAAGCCTCGGCAACTTCATTAACCTCGAGCTCCGACATATCGGGTGGCGAAAAAGGTATATTCATCTTGTTTTCCACTATAAATATCCTCCGTTTTCTTAAAATGCGCGCAATAAGGCACAATAATGCTAACATACACTATTTAGTTTACCACTTGCAAGTAGTAAAGTCAATCAAATAGATTGTCGGAAAAGCGCAGAATGAAGCGTAACGCGTAGGTTTTTGTGAAAATATTTTTTTAAAATAAAAAACAAAAAAGCAGGTCATTAAAAAGACCTGCTTTTTACTACTTGCCGTATATTATTTTATCCTTATCAAATATTATGCTTTCACCTTTTTTCAGGTAATCCCGAAGCATAAATTGGTCAGAAATATCATCAGGCACTATCATACCTGTCATAGCATAGGTTTCTGCCTCATGAAAATCCCCGCCCGATGTTTTTATTTTGTTATGCTCCTCTGCAATGGCCGTTATTCTTTCAAACTGCGAATCAAACTTATTGTGAGAATTATATATTTCGACACCGTGCATCAAATCTAAATCGGCAAGGTCATATCCCTGCTCAACTCTGAACGGATGAGCCTGAACCATAACTATATCTTTTTCCTCGCAAAACTTAAAAACCGTTTCCTGACTTTCGTTAAAAAGCGGATAAGTATCTAAAAAGTCTTGTTCTGATAATCCATATAACAAAAACTCCGGATGATTAACTTCATCAGAAAGCTTTAGCTCAGCGCCAAAAATAACCTTAAGGCCTACCTCATCACCCTTGCGTTTACAGGTATAAAAGGTTTCTAAAAACCTTTTCGCCTGTTCTTTAACATCTTTACTCAGATTTGAGCAATGCCACCTGTGATAATGGTTGGTAAGCACAATAGCATCGTATCCCAAGCCTTTAAAAAACTCAGGCAAAAACTCGGCATCATGCCTTGCGCAACCGCTGACCGGCCTGCAATGCGTATGCATTTCTATTCTCATAAAAATTCCCCCTTGAGAAAATCATCAATTTCCCTTATTAGCGGTATCAATGCTTTTCCCAAAAACAATAAAACGGTCAAAAAGATATTCAGTAACGAAGTTAGTAAGCATGGTTATTGCTAAAACTATATACTCATTCCAACCAACATCTGCGCCGGTTAAAACAGCAGTCCACCAAGTTGAAAGCGGAGTAAAAACCGCATAATAAGCCGCAACCTTTAGCATCGCAATGGGAACATTGTTTGCCGAATGGAAGGTAAATTTTCTGTTAAGCGTAAAATTCCAGACAACCGAAAGAATTAACGCTATAAGATATGACACCCAGTAATCAAGGCGCAAAAGCTCGTTTAAAAGAGTAAAGCTGATCGTTTGTATAAGCCCTGCACTAATTGAAAACAAGGTGAATTTAACTGTGCGCATAAATTCTTTTTTCTTTTCCGTCATATCTTTAGCCCCCCTACTTTTATGATTTTAACATAATATACTACCTCAGGCAAGAATAAAGTTATAAAAAAATAAAAGCAGGGTTAAAAAACTCTGCTTTAAATCTTATAAAACGTGTTCCGAAATCAATTTGCAAATCGCCGAAACATTTGCGTTTTTAACAAACTCAAATCTGACCTTTCCAAGTCCCGAAAACCATAAATCAAGCTCGCTGTCAAGGTCAAAAACTCCCGCCGTTTCAACCGAAAATGCCTGAATTTTACTATAAGGCAATGAGGTGTAGTCTTTTTTTGTGCCCGTAAGTCCCTGAACGTTTATGGCGATAATTCGCTTGTTGGTAAAAACAACACCGTCGCGAATACCCTTAAACGCCGAAACAGCCCTTTCGCCATCAATAAAAATAGATGAAACCAAGGCCGAATATGTTCCTTCATCAACGCTTTTGAGTTTAAAGAATCCCGCATTATTAAAATCAATCATATATTATCTCCTAAAAAAATAAAAATCATCACAAAAATATTATTATCAGAAATACCATTTATAAACAATCACTCTTGTTTCAACTCAAAACGAAAGTGAAAGAACCTGATTTTAATTATTCTTCTTTAAAAGATTGTCCAACCGGGATTGCAATACAAAGAATTCGCAAAATAGTATATGTGAAAAACAAAATAATTGGCAACAACCATTCTTCATTAAAAATGTTTAAACCACAATAAAGAAAATGCGCTATGTCGTCACTAAAAAATATAATCAATAAAGTTAAATTAGAAATTACATTAAGTATGGATTTCGCTGTCGCCTTAGGTTTTACCAAGAAGTAATAAACGGTATAAAACAAATCCAATTCGTAAAAAACGATAAAGCCACCAACTATTAAGGTCAAAACCGCACCAAATCCTAGCCATTTATCATCAGTATGGTTTGTTATTTCATAATTATATGACGATATAGCACCTACAATAAAAATCGTCGCAGTAATTAAAATCAACAGTAAGAATAAACCTATAATTATTTTCTTTTTCACCTCATCACCGCCTTAAGTGTATTATAACAAAAAAAGCGGCGAAGGTGCAAGGTGTTAGTGATATTCTGCGCTTCGCACAGAGTGATATTTTCACTGTGTGAAAGTGATATTGAAACCTACGGTTTCAGTGATATTATATTCGCCTGCGGCGAACAAAACCGGCAAGTGTTCCAAAAAACACTTGGCCATACTTTCAGGATTTTTCACATTTGCACCCGTTTCTTCCCGCTCTGTTCCATTCCATAC
>JAZOQD010000062.1:0-2896 GCA_045655925.1 Acutalibacteraceae bacterium
ATTATAAAGATGAAGAAAAAACCGCTGAATGTTGGCATGACGGTTTCTATCATACAGGCGATACCGCATGGCGCGATGAAGACGGTTATTTCTGGTATGTTGGCCGAGTTGATGATGTTATCAAGTCCTCGGGCTACCGCATAGGACCCTTTGAAATTGAAAATGTTATTATGGAGCTTCCTTATGTTTTAGAGTGTGGCGTATCTGCGGCACCCGATGAGGTTCGCGGTCAGGTTGATAAGGCAAGTATTGTTCTTACAAAGGGAACAGAACCTACCGAGGAACTCAAAAAGGAGATTCAGTCTTATGTTAAAAACAGAACAGCTCCTTATAAATATCCGAGAATTGTTGTTTTCCGTGATGAGTTGCCTAAAACAACAAGCGGAAAGATTCAGCGTAATAAGCTTTAGGAAAATTTTATGGAATTCAAAAGAATAACTATTATTTCGGGCCATTACGGAAGCGGAAAAACAAATATTGCCGTTAATCTTGCTTTGGATTTAAAAAGCCAAGAAGAAAATGTTGCATTAGCGGATATTGATATTGTTAATCCGTATTTCAGGTCAAAGGATAGCGAGGAAATGCTAAAAAAGGCAGGAATTCGTCTTATCTGTTCCGAATATGCAAACTCGAATGTTGATATTCCGGCGTTGCCGCAAGATATGTATAGCGTTACCGATGATAAATCGCTTTTCAGTATTCTTGATGTTGGCGGAGATGAAAGAGGTGCTTTGGCACTTGGAAGAATAGCTCCCAAAATAAGAGAAGAAAACGATTTCGACATGCTATACGTTGTAAACAAGTTCAGACCTTTAACCAAGGATGCCAATAGCGCAATTGAAATAATGCGCGAGATTGAAGCTGCTTGCGGTCTCGAATTTACAGGCATTATCAACAACTCGAATCTGGGACCTGAAACAAAAATAGAGGATGTTTTGAACTCCTTGGAATATGCAAATGAAATTTCAAGGCTTACAAATCTCCCGATAGTGCGGACAACGGTTGAGGAAAAACTTTTCGAACCGTTAAAAAACAAAATAAATAATCTGTATCCCGTTTCGATGCAGAAAAAGATTTAAAGGAGAAACGAATATGGCTGTTTTAACCTTCAAAACTGACAAATGTAAGGGCTGCGGCCTTTGTGTTGATGCTTGCCCCAAGGGCGTTCTTACCCTTGCTGCTGATAAAATCAATGCAAAAGGTCATCATCCCGTTGAGGCTAAAGAACCTGAAAAATGTATTGGATGTGCATTCTGCGCAACTATGTGCCCCGATTGCATAATCAAGGTAGAAAGGTAAGTGAGCAAAATGGCAGATAAGGTATTGATGAAAGGCAATGAGGCTATTGCAGAGGCTGCTATAATTGCAGGATGCCGTCATTATTTCGGTTATCCTATAACTCCGCAGACCGAGGTTGCCGCTTACATGGCAAAGAGAATGCCCAAAATCGGCGGAACATTCTTGCAGGCCGAGAGTGAAATTGCCGCTATAAATATGGTTTACGGCGTTGCTTCAACAGGCAAACGTGTTATGACCTCATCTTCAAGCCCGGGAATTTCCTTAAAGGGCGAGGGTATTTCATATCTTGCAGGTGCAGACCTTCCTGCACTTATCGTTAACGTTCAGCGTGGAGGCCCCGGTCTTGGCGGTATTCAGCCTTCTCAGTCTGACTATTTCCAGGCAACCAAGGGTGCCGCTCATGGCGACTTTCATATGATAGTTTTGGCTCCCAATTCGGTTCAGGAAATGGCAGAACTCACAGTTAAGGGCTTTGACCTTGCCGATAAATACAGAATGACCTCTATGATTCTTGCGGACGGAACGATGGGTCAGATGATGGAACCTGTTTCACTTGATTTTGCGGTTTCTGAGCCTATCGAAAAGCCTTGGGCAGTTACAGGCACAAAATGTGAAAGACAGCATAACATCATCAACTCGCTTTTCTTAAAGCCTGAAGAGCTTGAAAAAACCAACTTTGAACGCTATGAGCGTTATAAGGTTATTGAGGAAAACGAGGTTATGTTCGAGGAATATATGATGGATGATGCTGAAATCTGTATTGCAGCCTTCGGCATTGCCGCTCGTGTTTCCAAAAACGCTATTGATGAGGCAAGAAAGCAGGGAATAAAGGTTGGTCTTATCCGTCCTATAACCCTTTGGCCTTTCCCCAATAAAGTCTTTGCTAAAGCAGCAGAGCATGTTAAACAGTTTATTTCTGTAGAGCTTTCTATGGGTCAGATGATTGAGGATGTTCGTCTTGCAACAGGCTGCAAGGTTCCCGTAACCTTATGCAACCGCACAGGCGGTATGATTCCTTCACCCGAGCAGGTTCTCGAAGCAATAGTAAAAGCAAATAACGGAGGTGAAAAATAATGGTAGTTTTCGATAAACCTAAAGCACTCGCAGATGTGCCTTTTCATTATTGTCCCGGTTGCACCCACGGTATAGTTCACCGCTTGGTTGCAGAGGTTATTGATGAACTCGGCATTGAAGGCAGAACTATCGGTGTTGCACCGGTTGGTTGCTCTGTTATGGCTTATGATTACTTTAACTGCGATATGATTGAGGCAGCCCATGGCCGCGCTCCTGCAGTTGCAACAGGTGTTAAGCGTTCAGACCCTGAAAATATTGTATTTACATATCAGGGTGATGGTGACTTAGCATCTATCGGTATGGCAGAAACCGTTCATTCTGCAGCAAGAAATGAAAATATAACCATTATTTTCATCAACAATGCAATATATGGAATGACCGGCGGTCAGATGGCTCCGACCTCTTTACCCGGTCAGGTTACTCAGACCTCGCCTTACGGCCGTGATACTAATGCTTGCGGTTTCCCGATTAAGGTTTGCGAGATGCTTTCTCAGCTTGACGGCCCTGAGTATCTTGAAAGAGT
>JAZOQD010000063.1:0-7787 GCA_045655925.1 Acutalibacteraceae bacterium
CGTCCGCGCGCTTGCCGACGAGTTTGCCGATGCCTTTGTGCCGCTTGACAAGCTGTTTGCCGAGGCGTTGAAGACACAGCCCGAGCCGCAGTATTATTCTGCCGACGGCGTGCATCCCAACGATAATGGCAGAGCCTTTATCGGCAAGCATTATTTTGACGCGATCGCTCCCATTATCAGGAGCCTCGTATAATTTGTTAATTATTTTATAAGGAGATAAAACAATGAGCAAAGAATTTTCTTGCGAATATGCAATGAGCACAGAAGTACAAAAGATGTGCGTTGTTGCAAAGGGACCCAATCACGGTCCCGCCCCCATTCCCGAAGAGGGCAAGTGGGTTCAGGCAAAAGAGATCACCGACATTTCGGCATACACCCACGGTGTGGGCTGGTGCGCACCCCAGCAGGGCGCGTGCAAGCTCTCGCTCAACGTCAAGAACGGCATCATCGAGGAAGCCCTCGTTGAGACCATCGGTTGCTCGGGTATGACCCATTCCGCAGCTATGGCTGCTGAAATTCTCCCCGGCAAAACTCTTTTAGAGGCTCTTAACACCGACCTCGTTTGCGATGCTATTAACACCGCAATGCGTGAGCTCTTCCTCCAGATTGTCTATGGTCGTAGCCAGTCTGCTTTCTCTGAGGATGGTCTTGTTATCGGCGCAGGTATGGAAGACCTCGGAAAAGGCGAGCGTTCAATGGTTGGAACTATGTATGGAACCAAGGCAAAGGGTGTTCGTTATCTTGAGATGACCGAAGGCTACTGCACCAGAATGGCTCTTGATGAGAACGATGAGGTTATCGGCTATGAGTTCGTTTCATTAGGCAAGATGACCGATTTCATCAAAAAGGGTATGGAGCCTAACGAGGCTTATGAGAAATCCAAGGGCACTTACGGCAGATTCGCTGATGCCGCTAAGTATATCGACCCGAGAAAAGAATAAGGAGGTAAACGTAAATGGCTAAGTTTGAAGGTTATGAGAGACGCGAGGCCAAAATCCTTGCCGCTCTTAAAGAATACGGAATTTCCTCCATCGATGAATGCAAGGAAATTTGTGATGCAAAGGGCGTTGACCCTTATAAAATCGTAGAAGAAACCCAGCCTATCGCATTCGAGAATGCAAAATGGGCTTACACCGTTGGTTGCGCTATCGCAATCAAAATGGGTTGCACAAAGGCTGCTGATGCTGCTGCCGCTATCGGCATCGGCCTCCAGTCATTCTGCATTCCCGGTTCTGTTGCTGAAAACCGTAAGGTTGGTCTCGGCCATGGTAACTTGGGCAAAATGCTCCTTTCAGAAGAGACAGAGTGCTTCTGCTTCTTGGCAGGTCACGAGTCTTTTGCGGCTGCAGAGGGCGCAATTAAGATTGCTCTTAACGCTAACAAGGTTCGCGTTAAACCCTTGCGCGTTATTTTGAACGGTCTTGGTAAGGATGCCGCATATATCATTTCAAGAATTAACGGCTTCACCTATGTTGAAACTGAGTTTGACCCCTATGCAGAGGAAGTTAAGGTTATCAGCGAGAAGGCATTCTCAAATGGCCCCAGAGCAGACGTTAAGTGCTATGGCTCTGATAACGTTCCCGAGGGTGTTGCTATCATGAAGCTTGAGAAGGTTGGCGTTTCCATTACCGGTAACTCAACTAACCCGACCCGATTCCAGCATCCTGTTGCAGGAACCTATAAGAAGTGGTGCTATGAGAATGGCGTTAACTACTTCTCGGTTGCTTCCGGCGGCGGCACAGGTAGAACTCTCCATCCCGATAATATGGCTGCAGGTCCTGCTTCCTATGGTATGACCGATACTATGGGCCGTATGCATGGCGATGCTCAGTTTGCAGGTTCTTCTTCTGTTCCTGCTCACGTTGAGATGATGGGTCTTATCGGTGCAGGTAACAACCCCATGGTTGGTATGACCGTTGCTTGCGCAGTTGCTATCGAAGAGGCTAGCAAGTAATAATTAAACGCAAAATTAAAAACCCGAGGGAAACCTCGGGTTTTTTCTATTTTCAATATTTATAGGGTTGAAATTCGTTTTATCCTTATTGGCTTATTACACAATACTGCAATATCGATTAGTGACATTGTGCCTCTACTCTTGCCATCCCAAAAGCATATCACATAGTCACAGGCTTCAACCATCTGCCTGTTCCTTCTAGGCCCTGCGCTTTTGCCGTATTTTCCCCATTCGGCAGGGAATCGCTGGATTTTAAAACCGTTTTCTTCAGCATAGCGTTCTCCAAGGGCGTCAGCGCCTCTACAACAACCTGAAATAAATATAAGTTGATTGTCATTCCTCATTCTGCTGATACAAAAATCTATATATTTCTTAGCTTCTTCATAATTATCATAATGCCTACATCCTGCAATCACTATTTTAATTATCAAAAAATCACCCACATTTCATTTTAACACCATAATAACCTATTTCAGATTAAATATCAATAACCTTATTCAGATTAAATTATTATTGTTAAAAATACTAGTGAGGGGTGGGAATTATATGTATAGCAGAATACGCGACTTAAGAGAAGACCGTGACCTTAATCAAACCAAGATAGCTGAGTTCCTTGGAATGTCACAGACGGGATATTCTAAATATGAAACAGGGGAGAATGACATCCCTACTGCAATACTTATAAAACTAGCTCGATACTACAATACCAGCATTGATTATTTACTCGGAGAAACCGATTACAAAGATAGATACCCTAAGGCAAAATGATAAAAGACTCAAAGGATTACCTTTGAGTCTTTTAAATTTTTAAATCATTCGTAAAAGCAGTTCTGCATTATTATTAAAGCCGTTTTTTGAATTAAATATTATTTGCTTTTCCTGAATTTTGCGGGGGTTGTTCCTGTTTCTTTTTTGAACACTTTTATAAAATAATTATAATCGTTAAAGCCGACCGATGCGGCAACGTTGCTTACCGCCATATCTGTTGACAAGAGTAGTTCTTTCGCCTTTGTAACCCTGAGTTCGCGGGTTAGTTGCTCGATTCCCTTGCCGTAAACCTCTTTAATAATTGAATATAGCTTTGAACGGCCGATATGAAACTGTTCGCAAAGCGCTGTTACAGAAAGGTCGGAATCAAGGTGGGAGTTAAGATAATCATCAATGCTCTTTATTATTGAGTTTTCTTTTAAGGAAACATAGCGTTTTAGCCATAAATATCCTGCACAGGCTTCAAGAATTTGCGAAGCGGCCAATATTTGTTCCTTATTAAGATAGCGGCGCATAAGATAGGCATCTTTGAGCGTTTTTTTATCAATATTATAATCTCGGCAGCGTTCTTTAACATCTTCCCAATGCTTTTCCTTATCCTTATGGCGCTGAACCTGGCCGAACATAAGATAACCGATTATAATATTTCCGTAGTGAATAGGGGCGGCAATTTCCGTAAGACCGGTATGGCATTCATGGAAATACAGTTTACCGCTTTTGCTACATTCTGTTAGAGTGTGGCGGTCTGATTCGCGGCATTTTAAGGCGGCAGAAGCATCACTCTTTATAAGGGTGCAAAATTCGCAATCGTGGCTTGGATATTCGGCAACCTTATTAAAGTTAGCGTCAAACATAACGAGTCTTATCCTCGTTAGCTTATAAAAACTTTCAAGTAATTTATGAATATTAGCAATATCGTATTTAAACATAAAAAACTCCTAAAATAAAATTAGAACAAAATTGCTATTTTTATATCTGTCAGTTCTATGATTATAGCACATTATTTTCTATAATAAAAGAGTAAATTAGGGCGATTTTGGGGTTAATTACGCTTTATGCGACAAAATCAACCGATTTCAAACAAAAAACAAAATTTCTATTTTAAAAAGGAGACTTATATATGAAAAAGATAACTTTTGCTTTGTGTTTCGGCAATCGTGGCTTTATGCCCGGCGAGCTTATTTTGGGTGCTCGTGATGATATGATTAAGGCAGTTACTGATTGCGGTTACGATTATATCATTATGGATGCCGATGCTACCCGTTTCGGCGCAGTTGAAACTCGTGATGAAGGCCGCCTTTATGCAAAATGGTTAAAAGAGCATGAGGGAGAGTATGATGGTGTTATCTTCTCAATGCCTATTTTCGTTGATGAAAATGGTGCCGCAGAGGCTTTAAAGGATGCAGGAGTTCCGATTTTGCTTCAGGCTTATCCTGATGAGATTGGCAAGATGGATTTTGCACATCGTCGCGATGCTTATTGCGGAAAGTTCAGTGTTACAGATGTATTTATTCAGTATGGTATTCCGTTTACTGTTATGAAGCCCCATGTTGTTCATCCGCTTAGTGAAACATTCTATGGCAACCTTCGTGATTTTGCTGCCGTTTGCCGCGTTGTTAACGGTATGAAGCGCTTCACTGTTGGTTGTATTGGCGCCAGAACAACTGCATTTAAAACAACTCGTTTCGATGAAATTGCTTTGCAGAAATACGGCATTACCATTGAAAGCTTTGACTTGTCTGAGCTTGTATTTAAGGTTTCTAACAAGGCTGATGATGACAAGGCAGTATTGGCTAAAATTGAGAATTTGAAGAAATACTCAAACTTCTCAGGTGTTCCCGATGCTAATATGACAACTTTGGCTAAAATCAGCGTTGTTATTGATGAGTATATTGAAGAGTATCATCTTGATGCTATTACTCTTCGTTGCTGGAACGAGATGGAAACCATTTTAAGAGTTTGTCCTTGCGTTCTTCTTAGTGAACTTAACGACCGCGGCATAGTTGCTTCTTGCGAGATTGACCTTTGCAGTGCTATTACTATGAGAGCAATGTCTTTGGCTAGCGAGCAGCCCACCGCAGTTCTTGACTGGAACAACAATTATGGCGATGATGAAAACAAGGTTATCCTTTTCCATTGCGGACCTGTTGCTCAGAGTCTTATGACCGCTTGCGGAACAGTTACCGAGCATAAAATGTTTGCTAAAAACGATCCCGGTAGCGGTTGGGGTTGCAACGAGGGTCGCATTAAGGCAATGCCTATTACCATTTCAAACTGCCAGACTAAAGACGGTAAACTTATCGTTTATTCTTCAGAGGCAGAGTTTACCGATGATGTTATCGAGTCTGAGTTCTTCGGTTGCGGCGGCGTTGCAAAAATTGATGATCTTCAGAATAAGTTGTTAAAACTTGCCCGTGGCGGATTTAAGCATCACACCTCTATCGGCGTTGGCCATATGAAAGATATCCTTAACGAAGCATTTAAGGTATATCTTGGCTATGATGTGGTTGAAATTGACTAATAAATGGTATATAATAGTTTTAAACCATTTTTATAGTTGAAAAGAGGAAGAATTATGTATTTAGCAGGCCTTGATCTTGGAACTACAGGTTGCAAAATTTCCGTCTTCAAAGAAAGCGGCGAATGCATTGATAGAATTTACAATGAATATCCTGTTTCCAGAACCAAAAGCGGTCATGAAATAGATGCAAATGATCTTTTGGCAGGTGTTATGGATGTTGTATCTCAAGCCGTAAAGAAATATGATTGCATCGGCGGTATCGGTGTAACAAGCTTTGGCGAATCGTTCGTTATGCTTGATGAAAACGATACTCCGCTTCATCCGATTATCCTTTATACTGACCCCAGAGGTCAGGGTGAATGTGATGAGTTGGTTGAAAAGGTTGGTTTTGACCGCATCGTTGAAATTACCGGTGTTTCTCCTGCCGCCATGTATGGTTTACCAAAGTTAATGTGGCTTAAAAATAATAAGCCTGAGCTTTTTAATAAAGCAAAGCGAGTTCTTTTGATTGAAGATTTTATAGTTTATATGCTGACTAAGGTTGCGCAAATAGATTATTCACTTGCAACCAGAACTCTTGCTTTTGATATCAAAAATCTTTGCTGGTCGAAAGAAATTTTCGATGTTGCGGGAATCGATATGAATCTTTTTGCAAAGCCTGTTCCAACCGGAACCGCCGCAGGCAACATCTGCGATGCGGTAAAAGCAGAGTTTGGCGCAAAAAATGATATTTTGATTGTTTCAATTAGTCAGGATCAGGTTGCCGCCGCAATCGGTAGCGGAGTTTTTGATGAAACTGCCGCTTGTGATGGCGCGGGAACTGTTGAATGTGTAACTCCCGTTTTTGAAAATTACGATTCCAAAATAATGGCAAAATATGGTTATGCAACCATTCCTTATATCGTTCCCGATAAGTATGTTTGCTATGCCTTTACCTTCTCGGGAGGCGCACTTGTTAAATGGTTTGTTGATAACCTTGCAGGCAAGGCTCATAATGAGGCTAAGGAGCAGGGTAAGAAAGTTTATGCTATCCTTGAGGGCGATTGGAACGATGAACCCACAGGTCTTTTAGTTCTTCCGCATTTTGCCGGAGCCGCAACCCCTTATATGGATCCGGGCAGTAAGGGTGCTATAGTTGGTCTCACTCTTGCAACAACTTTGCAGGAACTTCATCTTGCAAATATGGAAGGCATCTGCTATGAGATGCGCCTTAACAGAGAGCGCCTTAAAGAAACAGGCGTAATAGTTAATGGCTTAAGAGCAACCGGTGGCGGTGCTAACAGTTCTGTATGGCTTCAGATGAAGGCGGATATTCTTAATATTCCCGTAACCGCTCTTAATGTTGAGGAAGCAGGCGCAACAGGTAGCGCAATGTTGGTTGGAATAGCGCTTGGCGTTTATAAGGATCTTAACGAAGCCTCAAGCAGAATGATCAGCGATAAAAAAACCTATTATCCGCGCCCCGAAGTTACTGCAAAATACGATGTTTATTATGAAAAATACAAAAAGCTTTATGAAAGTGTTAGACCTTTGGTCTGATTTTGAGGTGCTTTTATGAATAAGTATATAGGCCATAAGAGCCAGACCTCGAGAGTTGAGGAGCACCGCCTGATTGGCGGCAAGGGCGATGGTATTCGCTTATTAGAGGTTGATAATGGAATTGGTCTTCATATGACCCTTTCTGTTGACAGAGCGCTTGATATCAGCCGTATTTCATTGCGCGGCATAAATATGGGTTATTTTTCTCCTGCAGGTTATACTGCTCCTGCATTTTATAGAGAAGAAAAGTTTCTTAAAAACTTTACTGCAGGATTTTTAACAACCTGTGGTCTTGAGGCGGTTGGCAGCCCCTGCGTTGATAATGGCGAGGAGCTTCCGCTTCACGGAACGGTTTCAAACATCCCTGCAGAAAATGTTTTTTACAAGCAAGATGATGAGGAAATAGTGATTTGTGGCGAAATTGCGGATCAGGTTCTGTTTGGCAGAAAGTTCCGTTTGGAAAGAAAAATAACCGTTTCCTTAAAAGAAAACGAGTTTTCTGTTGAGGATTTAATCACTAACGAGGGCGATAAGAAGGAGCCTTACGAGGTGCTCTACCATATGAATATGGGATATCCGCTTTTAGATGAGGATAGTATCGTTAAGGTTAATTCCGATAGCGTTTCGCCAAGAGATGATGAAGCCGCAAAATATATGGATACCTGGAATGTAATGGAGAAGCCTCAGCCGCAGTTCCAAGAGAGATGCTATTATCACTCTATTAACGGGAAAGGCGTTGCTTCCATTTTCCAACCGAAATTAAAATTCGGCCTTGCAATCGAGTTTGAATCAAGTGACCTTGATTGCTTTACAGAATGGAAAATGATGGGCGAGAGAGATTATGTTTTAGGCCTAGAGCCCGGCAACTGCTATCCTGACGGAAGAAATGTCATGCGCGAAAAAGGAATTTTAAAATTCTTAAAAGCGGGCGAATCCAAACAACTCAAATTTAAGGTTAAACTCATTGAAGAATAAAGGTGGAAACTAAAATGCTTATCAGTTTAA
>JAZOQD010000064.1:0-6090 GCA_045655925.1 Acutalibacteraceae bacterium
GGGTGGTCAACATAGGCATCACCCGTTACGATGACGAAATCGACCGAGTCCCACCCTTTTTGTTTCATTTCTTCTGCTGTAATAGGTAAAAAACCATTACTCACCGTCACTCTGTCCTGCTTTCATTTCAAGGTATTGTTCTTTGGAGATAAGCACCTGACGAGGCTTTGAGCCTTCATAAGGGCCAACAATACCGCGTTCTTCCATTTGGTCAACAATTCTTGCAGCTCTGGCATAGCCTAAGCGCAATTTTCTCTGCAAAAGCGAGGTTGAGGCCTGACCCGCGTCAATAACGCATTCTATAGCCTCGTTGAGCATCGGGTCTCCATCATCCTCAACGGCATCCTCCGGCATTCCGCTCTTAGCGGCCTTTTCCTTAGCCGCCTGACGCTCAATCTCATTCATAACCTCTTCATCATAGCTCTGGGTTCTATCACCCTTCAAGAAGTTGACAACCTTTTCAACCTCTTCATCGCTGACAAAGCAACCCTGAATACGCTCAGGCTTAATTGCACCTGTCGGTAAGAAGAGCATATCGCCCTTACCCATAAGCTTTTCAGCACCGCCAACATCAAGAATTGTTCGGCTATCAACCATCGAAGAAACTGCAAAAGCAATACGAGTCGGGATATTTGCTTTAATAAGACCTGTTACAACATCAACGGAAGGACGTTGGGTTGCAACTATCATATACATACCTGCAGCTCTTGCCTTCTGAGCTAAACGGCAAATCGAATCTTCAACCTCACCGGGCGAAGTCATCATCAAGTCAGCCAACTCATCGATAATAATAACAATCTGCGGTAATTTTTCTAAATCTTCGCGCTTCTCGGCAAGGTCGTTATAGCCGGCAAGATTTCTGACATCATTTTCGGCAAAGAGCTTATATCTCTTTTCCATTTCCAATACTGCCCAACCGAGAGCACCTGCGGCTTTTCTCGGATCAGTAACAACGGGAACTATAAGATGCGGAATTCCGTTATAAATTCCAAGTTCAACAACCTTCGGGTCGATAAGCAAAAGCTTAACCTCTTCAGGTGTTGCCTTAAAGAGAATACTCATAATAATCGAGTTAATGCAAACCGATTTACCTGAACCTGTAGCACCTGCAATAAGTCCGTGCGGCATTTTTGAAATATCAGTTATTCTCTGTTCGCCCGATATATCTCTACCCAAAGCTACTGATATCTTGCTCTTGGCAGATGAGAATATTTGAGAATCGATAATTTCACGTATTTTAACAATACTGTTTGTTTTGTTGGGAACCTCAATACCAACGGCGGGCTTGTTAGGGATAGGAGCCTCAATTCTGACGCCTGCAGTTGCAAGGTTAAGCGCAATATCGTCTGCAAGATTGGTTATCTTACTGATTTTAACACCTGCGGCAGGCTGAAGCTCATATCGTGTAACCGATGGGCCGCGGCTTATATTTATAATTCTTGATTCAACACCGAAGCTACGCAAGGTATTGACAAGCAGAGTTGCGGTTGATTCCAATTCCTCGGTAATGTTTTTAGCGCTCTCCTGCTTAGGCTCGGATAAAAGCGATACAGGCGGATATCTGTATTCCTGAGGAGCTTCAATCTCAATATTACTGCCGTTAGGAGCTTCAAACTTAACATCGGCGGTGTTTTCCGCCTCGGTATTAACCTTATCGATTATATTATCCATATTGGAGTCTTCCTCAGCTCTTTTTGCAATAGAGCGAGAAACAACATCCTCAATATTTTCTTTTTTGCTGCTCGAGGAAATATCCTCGGTTAAATCATCATTATCAAGCTCACGATAAATATTAACAACATCGTTCTTCTTTTCCTCAATGGAGGTTTTTCTCTTTCTTGATTTTTCAGCTGGAACCTCATCATCAAGCGGAATATCAATTTCTGCGGCAGGTCTTTTATTGGAAACAACCTGCTCGTAAGCACTTTCAGCTGCCTTTTCGATTTCCTTAACCGGCTTGCTCAAAGCCTTGAAAAGCGCGATAAGGGTTGTCCCCGTCATAAGCATAAGGTCAACAAAGATAAGCAGCGCGCAGATAATCCAGGCTCCCGGATTTTTAAACCAAGCATAAAGCGGGAAGCCTAAAAGCGAACCGAATACACCTGTTGAGCGATAGCCTGCCTCCCACGCCGATACTATAGACTCACCGTAATCAGCAGCGTTGGGCGCAACGCCGATAATATGAACTATTGAAGCTACAAAAAGGATAAGGGTAAAAAGTTCTATTATCTTGGCAAGAACATTTCCCTTCAGCTTATCAAGTGCCAAAAGCACCGCTGTAGCGCCAAGAGCTATTGGAACAATATATCCCAAGAAGCCAAAGCTTCCGAGGATAAAGTTATGTATAGCAAGCCAAGCATTCTCTCCCTTTATTACAGCCGCCAAAAACAAAAGTATGGCTGTTGCGAACATAACAACAGAGATCACGTGCTTCCTTGCCGCCGATATTTCAGCCTTTCTCTTATTTGTGTTCTGGTTTTGATTTCTACTGCTTCTTTTTTTGTTAGCCATTTGCTTCTCCGTTCCGGCTAAAAGCCGATTTTAGATTTATGTAAAGACGCTTTTGCGCCTTTTTTAACTTAATTTTTATCAATCATATCCTCGAGCGACTTGATTGCCTCATTTAGCGAGCCCAAACGGTCAATAAGGCCGCAAGCCACCGCCTTTTCTCCGTCAAGCACGGTTCCCATATCGGTAGTAAGTTCATCGGTGTTCATCATAAACGCTTCAAAGTCTTTATTACTGATATTGGAATTTTTACAAACGAAATCGGTTATCCTTTTTTGCATGCGCTCAAAGTAATCAAGAGTCTGCGGAACACCTAAAACAAGACCGTTTGTTCTGACGGGGTGCACAGTCATAGTCGCCGATGGGACAATAAACGAGCATTTTGCTGAAACCGCCAAAGGAACGCCGATTGAATGGCCGCCGCCCAAAACCAAGGAAACGGTAGGTTTACTCATTCCCGAAATCAGTTCAGCCAAAGCAAGACCCGCCTCAACATCTCCGCCAACCGTATTGAGCACTATCATCATTCCGTCAATCTCGGGGTCCTCCTCAACCGATATGAGCTGAGGAATAACATGCTCATATTTGGTTGTTTTGGTATCGGCAGGCAAAACGCCGTGCCCCTCAATCTGCCCTATAACAGTAAGATAATGGATATTATGCTTTTTGCCCTTTAAGGTTACTGAGCCACTTTCTTTTATCTGCTCGTTTTGTTCGTTGTCCTCTGACTTCTCATTCTGTTTTTTGTTATCGAAAACCATGGCAAATCTCCTTTAAAGATTATACAGATAGTTTTCTCACAATTAGACAGAATAATACAAATATTATAATATCACTTTTTAGACTATAATTCAAGAATAATATATATTATATATGCATAAAATTATTGCTTTTAAAATCAATACCGAAAAACTCGCAAAAAGCCTTTGCGGTTACAAACGCCATAATAAACGGGTCAGCCGAATTTTCATAAGCTTTAGCATCACTGATTCTTAAAACATCAAAGACCACAGGAGAGAAATTCGCTAAAAAATCCGTGCTTTTTAAAGGGTTAATAAAAATAACTTTATCATCGTTACCGGATCTTGCTTTGCGCAATATTGATGCAAGCTTAAAGGATTGAGAAAAATTCTCGGTGCAATCGGTATAGATAAAGGAAATGTCGGCGCAATTGGATAACTCAAAAACGGGTGCATAAATTATGCTCTCGCTGCTCTTCGATTTAACTTTAAAATCGCGTTCCAAGCCTAACGGCTTTATAATTTTACATTTTATTTTGTTGTAGTTCAAAAGCGCATATAAAACCGCGCAATAAATATCGGTTTTTTCCTTTTGAAAAACCCCTATTTCTTTTTCATCATCCTTTTGTTTTAGAAAGTCTTGCAGTATATAAACTGAAAACAAAAAACCACCTTCAATATTATTTTATGAAGGTGGTTCTTTTTAAGTTTATTGCTTAGTAAAAATAAATTTCGAGTCGTTATACTCTAGGAGAACATTCTCTCCTTTTTTTATTTCGCCGCTTAAGATTTTTTCACTGATTTCATCTTCAATAAGGCTTTGTATAGCGCGCTTTAGAGGTCTTGCACCATAAATATCATCAAAGCCTGCATCGGCAATTTTTTCAATAGCAGAAGAACTGAATTCAACCTCTATTTTCATATCCTTTAGCTTCGTTTTTAAACCCTGCAACAGCTTTTCAGCAATATTAAAAATATCCTCTTTTGAAAGCTTATGGAAGACAATCATATCGTCAACTCGGTTTAAAAACTCGGGCCTGAAGGTCTTTTTCAACTCCTCCAGCATTTTATCCTTTGCTAAAGCTTCGTCGGAGCCTTCCTGCGCCTCATAAAAGCCTAAAGCAGTCTTTTTCTCGGTCAAAAATCTGGCGCCTATATTTGAGGTCATTATAACAACAGTGTTTTTAAAATTAACAGTTCTGCCCTTGGAATCGGTCAGTCTTCCGTCATCAAGAATCTGCAGCAGAATATTGAAAACATCGGGATGCGCTTTTTCGATTTCATCAAAAAGGATAACAGAATAGGGACTTCGGCGAACCTTTTCGGTTAACTGACCGCCTTCATCAAAACCAACATATCCGGGAGGCGAGCCAATAAGACGCGAAACGGTATGCTTTTCCATATACTCCGACATATCAAGTCGGACAATAGAATTTTCATTACCGAACATAGCCTCTGCAAGTGCCTTGCAAAGCTCGGTTTTACCAACACCTGTTGGGCCTAAGAATATAAACGAGCCGATAGGTCGGTTGGGGTCTTTAAGACCAACGCGGCTTCTGCGAATAGCCTTGCTAACGGCAGTAACTGCCGCTTTTTGTCCAACAATTCTGTTATGCAAAGTTTCCTCTAATTTTAAGAGTCTTTCGCTTTCTTCTTCTGTTAACTGACTGACAGGAATACCCGATAATTTTGAAATAAGCTCGGCAATATTTTCTGCAGTTACCGCGCCCGAAAACTGCTCCGATGATTTTGACCATTCTTTTTTAAGCTCTTCTAATTTTTCATTTTTTTGGCGTTCTTCATCGCGTAACGCGGCAGCTTTTTCAAAATCCTGAGCACAAATTGCGGCATTTTTTTCACTTGATAATTGCTCGATTTCCTGCTCAAGTATTTTCACTTCATTAGGCGCAGTTGAGGCGCTAAGTCTGACGCGTGAAGCCGCCTCATCAATAAGGTCGATTGCCTTATCGGGCAGAAATCGGTCGCTTATATATCTTGCCGATAGTTTAACCGCCGCATCTATAGCCTCATCGGTAATTTTAACCCTGTGATGAGCCTCATATTTATCGCGCAGTCCCTTTAAAATCAAGACCGCATCCTCTTCCGAGGGCTCGCCGACAATAACAGGCTGAAATCTTCTTTCCAAAGCCGCATCCTTTTCAATATTTTTGCGGTATTCGTCTAAGGTTGTTGCGCCGATAACCTGCAACTCTCCTCTCGCCAACGAGGGTTTTAAAATATTCGCGGCATCAATAGAGCCGTCTGCCGATGCGCCTGCGCCGACTATAGTATGAATTTCATCAATAAAAAGTATAACATCGTCGGCTTTTGCAACCTCATCAATAGCATTTTTAATGCGTTCCTCAAAATCTCCGCGATATTTTGTTCCTGCAACCATTCCGGTTAAGTCAAGCGCAATAACACGCTTATTATTAAGCAAATCAGGAGCATCATTTTCTGCGATTTTCAATGCCAACCCCTCTGCAATGGCAGTTTTTCCGACACCCGGCTCGCCAATAAGGCAAGGGTTGTTTTTGGTTCTGCGGCAAAGGATTTGAATAACCCTTTCAATCTCCTCCGAGCGTCCGATAACGGGGTCTATTTTGCCCATTTTGGCCATTTCGGTAAGGTCTCTGCCAAACTTATCTAAAGTAGGTGTTTGATTGGCTTTACCCTTGCCTTTTCCCTTTTTCTCGGTTGCAGGAGGCTCTGAATTATCAGCGCCCTTTGATGCGCCTGCATATTCCAGCGCTTTTTCTGTAAGCAATGCAACATCAACACCTAAATCGTTTAAAAATCTAATTGCGTAGTTATCGCCCTCGCTTAAAATTCCAAGCAAAAT
>JAZOQD010000065.1:0-19691 GCA_045655925.1 Acutalibacteraceae bacterium
GCTACGATCCGACTTAAAAAATAAAGCAGAGGAAAAATCCTCTGCTCTATTTTTGGCGCGCTGGAAGGGACTTTGTCCCGGCACTATCGTGCCTATCGCCTCGCCGATATTTCGGCTCGTTGCCACGTCAGCGAAAACAATCCACCGGATTGTTTTCTTCCGAAAGCCTAAGGCTTTCTCCTTCCTTGTTCGTGTCCCTTCCTGATTTAAAAAAATAAAGCAGAGGAAAAATCCTCTGCTTTATTTTTGGCGCGCTGGAAGGGACTCGAACCCCTGACCTACTGGTTCGTAGCCAGTCACTCTATCCAACTGAGCTACCAGCGCACATCCGTTTAGGGACGCGTTATATTTTAACACAAGCGGATGTAAAAATCAATAGTAAATTTAAAAAAATTTATTTTGCCTTTTTATAAGGTTTTTGGCCTTAAAGCTCGTTCCAATATTTGCGGTCAAAACTGCGGAATTGAATAGCCTCGGCAATATGACCGACCGCTATTTTTTCGGATTTATCAAGGTCAGCAACCGTTCTGGCAATTTTGAGTATTCTGTCATACGACCTTGCAGACATTCCCATTCTCTCAAATGCGTTTTTAAGCATCATATCGGCTTCAGGCGTTAAAACACAATATTTTTGCATTAGTCCCGAGGTTAGTCTTGCGTTACTCTTTATGCCGTCAGTCTTATAGCGTTCAGTCTGAATAAGCCTTGCTGCCTCTACTCTTTTTCTTATCTCTGCAGACTTTTCGCCCGTCGGCTTGCCTGACAAATCATCATATTCAACAGGAGCTACCTCAACATGAATATCAAGTCGGTCAAGCATAGGACCTGAGATTTTGCCTAAATAATTTTTAACCGCATTTTGTGAGCAGATGCAGTTTTTCTTGGGATGACCGAAATATCCGCATGGGCAAGGGTTCATGGCGGCAACTAAAGAAAATTCGCAAGGATATGTAAGCCGTCCGCTTGCTCTTGAAATGGTAACCTTTCCGTCTTCTATCGGTGCGCGCAGGGTTTCCATTGCCTGACGCGAAAACTCGGGGAACTCATCTAAGAACAATACTCCGTTATGCGCCAATGATATTTCGCCCGGTTTTGGGATTATTCCGCCGCCCGAAAGACCTGCCGCCGAAACGGTATGATGCGGCGAACGGAAAGGGCGGACAGTAATGAGTGGTGTATCGGACTTCAACAGACCTGCAACCGAATGAATTTTAGTAGTTTCAATAGATTCCTCAAAGGTCATAGACGGCAAAATCGAAGGCAACCTTTTAGCCAGCATACTTTTCCCCGAACCGGGAGGCCCTATCATTAAAACATTATGGCCGCCTGCCGCCGCGATTTCCAACGCCTTTTTAGCAACCGATTGACCTCTGACCTCGGAAAAATCGCCCAGGAACATCTGCGGATCTTTAACCTTTGGCGGTTTTACGGGTTCAATAGCTATTTTGTTCGTTAAATGGTCTGCCAACTGACGAACGTTTTTAACCGGATAAATCTCCAGCCCCTCAACCACCGATGCCTCAAACGAGTTTGCTTCAGGTAAATAAAACTTTTTAATCCCGTTTGCTTTGGCTTCAATCGCCATTGAAAGCATACCGTTTATAGGCCTGACCGTTCCATCAAGCGCCAACTCGCCGATAAACGCCGAATCATCAAGGCTTTCTTCGGTTTTAAGCTGACCCGATGCCAATAAAATAGTTAACAACGACGGCAAATCATACATTGAGCCCGCCTTTTTAACATCGGCAGGGGCAAGGTTTACAGTTATCTTGCTTGCAGGGAAATTAAAGCCGCTGTTTTTAAGTGCAGAACGGACTCTATCCCTTGATTCCTTAACCGCCGCATCGGGAAGTCCTACAATATCAAACTGAGGGAAGCCAACCGAAATATCCGCCTCAACCTCAACCATATAGGCATCAATGCCAAAAATCCCCGCACTGTGTAATTTTCTATACATCATCTATCCTCCGAAAAACTGTCGGTAAAAACCGACGAGGAGAGTCGAACCCGAATCTCCTCGCATTAATTTTATCTGCTGTTATTTGAACCGATAGTAACGGTTGTTGTATAATATCTGCCGTTTCTATAGATTTTTGCAGTAACCTTTGTGCCCGGTGTGCATTCATCGAGAGCTTTTATAAAATCGGTATATTCATCAATTGCAACCGAATTGAACTCAGTTATAATATCACCTGCTCTGATTTTTGCATTGGCGGCAGGAGCGCCCTGAACAACGCTCTTAACTGCGGCCCCATGGGGCAGATTGTATTTTTCAAGATATGCGCCGGTATAGGTATAAATTTCAATTCCGATATAGGGCGACGGATTATCCTTGTTATCAATGATATCCTTGACAACCTCAACTACGGTGTCTATCGGGATGGCAAAGCCCATTCCCTCAATACTGTCGCCCACAAGCTTTGAGGAGTTGATACCAATGAGCTGACCCTTAGAGTTGAGCAATGCACCGCCCGAGTTGCCGGGGTTAATAGCGGCATCGGTCTGAATAAGAGTCATTTCACCTATTGAGTCTATAGTAATGCTGCGGTTTAAGCCGCTGACTATTCCATAGGAAACCGAGCCCATAAACTCCAATCCTCCCGGGCAACCGATTGCTATAGCATATTGACCAACCTTTATTTCCTCGGCATTTCCAAGGTCAATTGCAGGAAGATTTTTCTTGTCTATCTTTATAACCGCTAAGTCAGCAGAAACATTATAGCCAACAACAGTTGCATCTATCGCTTTCTCGGGGTCACTTTGCAAATAAACCTCTATTGTCTTATTTGCGCTCTGATACTCAATAACATTTTCAATTACATGATAGTTGGTAATAATATATCCGTCTGTGGAATAAATAACACCCGAACCCTCGCCTGTGTTTTCATTGTTACCGAAAATTCCCTGAACCGAAACGGTTGCTCTGATACCAACAACACTATCTGCAGATTTGGCATAAACCGCTTCAACAAGCGACTCAATATTTCCCTCAATAGAAATAACGGTTGAAGATGTGCTTGAGCCTTGCTCCTGAGAGGTTTGCTCATTTGAAGAGCCTGCCGCGGCATCGATTTCATCCTTTAAGGCATTTGTTGCAACATAAACTGAGGCAACCGAGCTTACAACTACCGATAATACTATCGATAATACAATGGCGCCGATTCCGAAGCCCTTTTCCTTTTTAGGAGGGTTGGGCTTGGGCTCATAATTATAGCCATAGCCATTGTTGCTTGCAGGGGAATAGGTATAAGCCTTATTGTTCTTAGGCTCATTATTCTCTGCAAAAACATCGCGGTTTTCGTTATTATCCATAAAAGATATTCTCCTTTCGAAGAGAGGATTTTACATCGCAATTATACCCTCTAAATATTAAAAGGTATATAAAAAAATGTTAACAAATCTTAAATTCCGCTACATAAAGGGAGCGAAAAGATTAAGCATTGCCTGCTTTAATCTTTTAAGCAGCGGTCTTTTTGACCATTTTGGCAGAGTTATCTCCTCCGACTGATTCTGCATCAGAATAAAATGCTCTTTAATATCCTTAACTGCAGGAACATCGCAGAACCAAGCGCCGCACTCGAAATGGAAATAAAAGCTACGGTAGTCCATATTTACCGTTCCGCAGGTTGCAACACTGTCATCCGAAACAAAAAGCTTCGAATGGATAAAACCGGGGGTATATTCAAAAATTCTAACCCCCGCCTCTAAAAGCGGTTGATAATTAAACTGTGTTACAGGATGAACATACCATTTATCTCCTATTTTAGGAGTTATTATCCTGACATCTATTCCCGCCTTTGCCGCAGAAATCAAAGCATTTTGCATAGTGTTATCCAAAATAAGATAAGGAGAGGTTATATATACATAATCCTCCGCCGAGCCCAAAATCTGACGATAAATTCCTTCAGCGGGATTATGCTTTGTATCAAGCGGATTTTCAACATAAGGTTGAACAAATCCCCTGACCTTCGGGAAATCATAAATGACATAGTTTTTAGTATCAAGTTGCTCGCGGCTAATGGAATTCCACATCTCGCAAAAAGCAACTGCGAAACTGGTTGTTGCCGCACCTTTTAAAATAACCGAGCAATCCATCCAATAACCATGGGGGCTTTTTATGTTGATGTATTCATCGGCAATATTCATGCCGCCTGTCATAGAAACATATCCATCAATAACACAGATTTTTCTATGGTCGCGATTATTCAAAAATAAATCGACCGATGCTCTCAAGCGATTAAATGCGAGAACCTTTATTCCGTCTTTACGCAGATTTTTAATAAAATAGCGGCTCTGCCTTGAAACCGAACCAAAGTCATCAAATATAATGCGGACCTCAACACCTGCGGCCGCTTTGCGCTTTAAGATGCGGTATATCTCATTCCACATTTTTCCCTCGCCCAAAATAAAGTATTCGAGGAAAATATATTTTTCGGCGTTTTGCAGTTCCTCCAGCAATCTTGGGAAGAACTTTTCGCCGGGGGCTAAATATTCAACTGAGGTATCGGTATAAACGGGGAAGCCCGACTCACGCCCTATAAAATGAGCCTGACGGTATTTATGGATATCATATTCCTCAAGCGCCTGCATTACTGTATGATTCTGTTTTAAGAAAACCCTGCTCTGACGATGCTTTGCCGCCATATGCTTTTTGAGTATTGGCTTTACCTTGCCGTTACCCCATAGAAAGAACAGAACACCGCCGACAAAGGGCGCCGCAAGGATAAATATAATCCACGCCATTTTATAACTTGGGTTTGAACGCTTATTGATAATGGCAAAAACGAGAACAAATGCGAGGACTCTTATGACTAAATCGGCTATCTTGACCCATTTGGAAAGCGACATTCCGAGCACCGCAAAAATTGCAATCTGCAACAATATAAGAAGACCCGCAACAATAGCACGTCCAGGTAAAGCAATACCCCTTCTATGCGGTTTTTTCAAAGCGTTCACCTCCAAATAAGTTTAAAAGCCGGAATAACATATAACCGGCTTTATTATATTATACTCTTTTATACAAAATTTTCAAGTGGGGTCCTTTTAAGTTAAATTATTGTTTACAAATGTTTCTATTTTTAGAATTATTTTCATCAAAAACCGTTGACAGAATTTTAAATTAAATTTGGGGTTGCAAAATATGAGATTTGTGCTATAATGATGCCAAGGAGAGTTTGCAAAAACTTTGTTTTGCCGCCTTATTTGACGGATTTTGTCGCAAATTCTCTTAAAATTTGCAACTTTGGGTTGCTAATTTGCATCTTAAAATATTTTTAAATCAAATCGTTTGGAGGTTATAGTATGACCATTGGCGAGAAAATTTCAATCTTAAGAGTTGCCGCCGACATCTCCCAAGAGCAGCTTGCGGAAAAAATGGCAGTATCAAGGCAATCGGTTTCAAAATGGGAAATGGACCAGGCGCTGCCCCAGATTGATAAAGTTTTGCAGCTTTGTGAACTTTTCGATGTTACTGCAGATGAGCTTCTGCAGGACAAGTATGAAATTCACCGCGAGCCTGCAGGCACCCCCTATAAACTCAAATATTTTGGAACTGACGGCTTCAGAGGCGAAGCCAACTGCAACCTTACCTCTATGCAGGCATATAAAGTTGGTCGTTTCCTCGGCTGGTATTATTCTTCTGCCCTTTCG
Source organism: Acutalibacteraceae bacterium (assembly GCA_045655925.1). Taxonomy (GTDB): domain Bacteria; phylum Bacillota; class Clostridia; order Oscillospirales; family Acutalibacteraceae; genus UMGS172. Next base: position 5,650 of record JAZOQD010000065.1, read on the forward strand.
GGACAGCAGAAAGCAGGCTATCGTCCCAAGATTGTTATAGGTAAGGATACCCGCCGTTCTAGCTATATGCTTGAATATTCTATTGTTGCAGGTATTACCGCATCAGGTGCTGATGCTTATATGCTGCATGTTACAACCACCCCCAGCGTTTCCTATGTTACAAGGCAGGATGAATTTGACTGCGGTATTATGATAACCGCTTCCCATAACCCGTTCTATGATAACGGTATCAAGGTTATCAACCGCTATGGTGAAAAGCTTGATGATAAAACAACCGCTCTTATCGAGGCTTATATTGACGGCAATATGAAGGCGCTCGGCGTTGAGGGTGATGACCTTCCGTTAGCCAAAAGAGAAAAAATCGGTTGCATTGTTGACTATGTTGCCGGCAGAAACCGTTATGTTGCTTATCTGATTTCTCTTGCATCCAATTCATATAAGAAGCTTCGCATCGGTCTTGACTGCGCTAACGGCGCATCCTGGATGATTGCAAAGTCTGTTTTTGGCGCTTTGGGAGCACAGACCGTTGTTATTGGGGCCGACCCTGACGGACTAAATGTTAACCGCGACTGCGGTTCAACCCATATTGAAAAACTTTGCGAGCTGGTCAAAGAACAGCATCTTGATTTAGGCTTTGCATTTGACGGCGATGCCGACCGTTGTATTGCGGTTGACTCTAACGGCAATATTGTTGACGGAGATAAGATGCTTTATATTCTCGGCAAGCGTTTGAAGTCAAGAGGTATGCTCAACGGCGATACCGTTGTTGCAACCGTTATGTCTAACAGCGGCTTTGTTGCAACCCTTGAGGAAGTCGGCATAAAATGCGCACAGACAACTGTTGGTGACCGCTTTGTTTATGAATGTATGCAGCAGAATGATTTCTGCCTCGGCGGAGAACAGTCGGGCCATATTATTCTTAAGAAATATGCCACCACAGGAGACGGTATTTTGACCGCAATTATGCTTGCGGAAGAGGTTTGCGATTCAAAAATGAGTTTGGCAGAACTTTCTGCTCCCGTTAAGCTTTATCCGCAATTAACCAAGAATGTCCGCGTTAAAAATAAGGATGCCGCCTGCACTGACCCCGATGTTTTAAAAGAGGTTGAAGAGGTTGAAAAGCTTATTAACAAAAAAGGCCGAGTTCTTCTCCGTCAAAGCGGAACCGAGCCGGTTGTCAGAGTAATGGTTGAAAGCGAAGTAAACTGCGAAGAATATGTTGACAGAATTATGAATACCATAATTTCAAAAGGCCATAAAGCCGAATAAGGAGATTTTATTATGAAATTTATTGAAGTAAAAACCTATGAAGAGTTAAGCGAAATTGCGGCTAACATCATTGCCGCTCAGGTAACCTTAAAGCCTGATTGTGTTCTCGGTCTTGCAACAGGCTCTACACCTGTTGGAACCTATAAAAAGTTGGCCGAGAAAAACAAAGCAGGCGTTATTGATTTCTCAGCAGTTAAAACCGTTAACCTTGACGAGTATGCAGGTCTTGACGGAACTCATGACCAGAGCTACCGCTATTTCATGAACAAAAACCTTTTTGATAACATCAATATTGATAAAAAGAACACCTATGTTCCTAACGGCTGTGCCGCTGACCTCGAAAAAGAGGGCAAGGAATATGACGAGCTTATCAAGTCCTTGGGCGGAATTGATATTCAGCTTCTCGGCATCGGTGTTGACGGTCATATCGGCTTCAACGAGCCCGACGATTTCTTTACCGCTGCAACTCATCCCGTTGTTCTTGACCCCTCTACCATTGAAGCGAATGCTCGTTTCTTTGCATCGGCTGACGATGTTCCGAGAAAGGCAATTACTATGGGTATGATGTCTATTATGCAGGCTAAGAAAATCCTTATGGTTGCTAACGGCAAAAATAAGTTTGATATTCTCAAAGCTTCTATCGAAGGCCCTGTTGATCCCAAGGTTCCCGCATCAATCCTTCAGCTTCATCCCGATGTGACAGTAATTTACAGCGAAGTTTAATAATAGGCACCAAAAAAAGCGCATCTGCATTGCAGATGCGCTTTTTGTTTGTTTGAAAAATTAATCTTCTGCTTCGAGTCCCTGCTCAGCTTCCTTCTGAATTTCAGGGTCATAAGAAAGAATCGGCTCAACATCGAGTTTTCTAACCTTACGGTCGATATAGTTCTTGGTAATCTTCATTGTTAACGGGCAAAGAACAAGAACACCGATAAGGTTCGGAATCATCATAAGTCCGTTAAAGGTATCAGAGATATCCCATGCGAGCGAAGAAGTAAGAACTGCGCCGAAGATAATGGTGCAAACATGAATTATTCTGAAAATAAAGGTTGTTTTTGAGCCAAAGAGATATTCCCAAGCCTTAGATCCATAGTGCGACCAGCCGAGAACGGTTGTGAACGCAAAGAGGAACATTGCGATAGCAACGAACTTGGTTCCTATATTTCCCCAAGAGAAAACCTCATTGAATGCGCCACCAACGAGAGTTGCATCGGTAAAGCCTTCAGCAATTTCGCCGGTTTTTGCATTGAATACGCCGCCGTTAAGGCCACCCGAAGTAAGAACAACAAGAGCAGTCATAGTGCAAACTATCATAGTATCTGCGAATACCTCAAAGATACCCCACATACCCTGCTTAACAGGCTCTTTAACGCTGGAGTTTGAGTGAACCATAACCGAAGAACCAAGACCTGCCTCGTTTGAGAAAACGCCACGCTTGAATCCGTTAGTCATAGCAACAATAACGCCACCAATACCGCCGCCAACAAACGCTTCGGGCTTGAAGGCGTTAACAACAATTGCTTTTAAAGCGGGGATAATTGCCTGATAGTTGATACCGATAATAACAAGGCTTCCCATAACGAAGAGAACAACCATAAAAGGAACAATTTTTTCGGCAACGTTTGCAATTCTCTTAACGCCGCCCAAAGTGATAACAGCGGTAAGAATCATAATGGCAACGCCCAAAATAACATTGTAAAGCGAAACGCCATCAAAGAGTGTAATGTTCGAAAGAGCCTCAACATTAAAAGCAGCAGAAACGTTAGCAACTATCTTATTAACCTGTCCCATGCTTCCGATACCAAACGATGCAAGCATGGTAAAGATGCAGAAAGCAACGGCAAGGATTTTACCAACGCCTTTGAAGCTTGCTTTGCATTTATCGTCTTTATATGTATATCCGCCAAGGCCGTCCTGCAAATAATACATTGCACCGCCGGACCATTCGCCAGCTTCATTCTTGCGGCGGAAATAGATACCCAAAGTGTTTTCAGCAAAGTTTGTCATCATACCAAAGAATGCGGCAACCCACATCCAGAAAACTGCACCTGCGCCACCAATGCAAATAGCGGCGGCAACACCTGCGATATTACCTGTTCCAACAGTTGCAGCAAGTGCTGTGCAAAGTGCCTGGAAGGGAGAGATGGTTCCCTTTTCCTTACGATGTTTAATAACATTCTTCTTAAAAAGGCTTCCAAGAGTGTTTTTAAACCAAAGACCAATGTGTGAAATCTGGAATACTTTGGTGCAAAGAGTTACAATAACGCCTGTTCCTATTAAAAGAGCAAGACCAAATGTTCCCCATACTACACCGTTGACACTGCCGTTAATTTCGGCAATCTTGTCAAAAATCATTCTAACAACTCCTCTAAAAATAATAAAATCGGACCACGCTTTCGCACAGCCCGACAAAACAACAAATTAAAATACCCTAAGGGTAAATTTAAACCTTGTCCTTTTGCCTGAGAGATTCACGCGTAAAACGTTTTCACCTTCGGCACTCAATTTAATGAGATTCTCCAAAGCTCTATCCCCTTGCAGTCCTCATCCTTTCGGACACCTGAGAGTGTTACTCCTTCGGTTGCTAAGCATTTCCTGCAAAGTTCACATAGTTTATTAAATTTTTGTCAATTATATAACAGTAAAATCCTTTTGTCAACAGGAAAAGAAAAAAAGTTGAAATTTGTTGAATTTTCTGTAAAAAAATCCTCCTCGTTTCGTTGACAAACAGAAATTGAATATTTATAATATAGGAATAAATTATTTTAGTTGGAATAGTTTGCTTTTTAATATTTATTTGGAGGAATTATATATGGTTAACAATGTTCGCCCTGAGGAAATGAAACGAATCACAACTATTGAGCTTGCCAATGAGTTTATCGAGCATCAGATTGCCGAGGTTCGCCGTCAGGTTGGCGATAAAAAGGTTCTGCTCGCATTATCGGGCGGCGTTGATTCATCGGTTGTTGCCGCGTTGCTTATTAAAGCGATTGGCAAACAACTCGTGTGTGTTCATGTTAATCATGGCCTTATGCGTAAGGATGAATCAGAGAATGTTGTTAAAATGTTCCGCGATGAATTGGATGCAAACCTTATATATGTTGATGCAACCGACCGCTTCCTTGACCTGCTCGCAGGAGTTAGCGACCCCGAGAGCAAGAGAAAGATTATCGGCAAGGAGTTTATTGAGGTTTTTGCTGATGAAGCAAGAAAGCAGGAAGGTATTGAGTTCTTGGCTCAGGGAACAATTTATCCCGATATTTTAGAGAGCATCAAGGCCGCTGAGGGTAAAAAAGCAGTCAAGAGCCATCATAATGTTGGCGGTCTGCCTGAGGACCTTAAGTTTGAACTCGTTGAACCTATAAAGCTACTCTTTAAAGATGAGGTTCGCGTTGTCGGTGAAGCGTTAGGTTTACCTCACGGTATGGTTTATCGCCAGCCGTTCCCCGGCCCCGGCTTAGGTGTTCGTTGCCTTGGCGCTATAACCCGTGACAGATTGGCCGCTCTCAGAGAGGCTGATGCCATTTTAAGAGAAGAATTTGATAAAAACGGACTTGCAGGTAAGGTATGGCAATACTTCGTTGTTATCCCCGATATTAAGAGCGTTGGCGTAAAAGACGAGAGCCGCTATGAAGGCTGGCCCGCAATTATCCGCGCTGTTAATACCACCGACGCAATGAGCGCAACAATTGAAGAGATTCCCTATAGCCTCCTGCACCATATAACCAACCGAATCACCCATGAGGTCCCCGGTGTCAACCGCGTTCTATTAGACCTTACCCCGAAGCCCGTCGGCACAATTGAGTGGGAATAATTTCATAAAAAATATAAAGTGGCTTGAACCCTTGTGTTCAAGCCACTTTTCACATTTTTAAAGAACTTTTAAAATTGATTTTGACAACACTTTGACAACAGTTTTTGTTAAAAGTTTTATATCTTGAAAAAATTGTAATTATATAATATAATTATCTATGTATATAGTTATATTGGGCTTATTGTAATAAAAAACGATCTTAGCGTTTATATAGAGAGGAATTTGATGTTATGGCAGATAATAGTAATTTACATATGTCAAGAGCTGGTAAGACAGATGAGTTTTATACACAGTTATCAACTATTGAAGAAGAATTACGCCATTACAGAAAGTATTTTGAAAATAAAGTGATTTTGTGCAATTGTGATGACCCTTATGAGAGTAATTTTTTCAAATATTTTGCTCTTAACTTTAATTCATTGAAAATTAAAAAGCTAATCACTACTTGTTATGCTACATCTCCTATTGTATATACTCAATTATCTTTGTTTGAAGATGAAGAAATTTCATACACCGAAAAAGAGGGGAAAAAGCCTTACAAAATAGAAATTACAGAAGTTAAAGACGCTGATGGTAATGATACAGTTGATTTAAGTGATGTTGAGTATCTTTTAAGAAATGATAAAAACGCTTTAACCCTTTTAGATGGTGATGGAGATTTCCGTTCTCCAGAATGTATGGCACTCTTAGAAGAATGTGATATTGTTATAACAAACCCACCTTTTTCTTTGATGAAAGAATATATTCCGCTTATGATACGAATGAAAAAACAGTTTATCATATTAGGAAATGTAAATCATATTACTTTTAGCGAGGTTAAGCCTTTTATTTTAAATGAAACAATGTGGTTAGGATACAACGCTGGTCATTTCTGGTTTAGAGTACCTGACTATTACGAAGCAAAAGGAACTGATTATAAACAGGACGAGGATGGTCAAAAATGGCGTAGAATGGGCAATAGTTGCTGGTTTACAAATTTTGACTTACCTAAAAGGCATATCAAATTAGATTTGTTTGCAAAATACAAGCCAGATAAATATCCTAAATATGATGATTATGAAGCCATAGAATGTGGAACATACAAAGATATTCCAGAAGATTATTTTGGTGTAATTGGTGTTCCGATAACATATTTACCTCATCATTGTTCAGACCAATTTGAAATATTAGAAATTGTTACACCAAAAATTGATGGTAAATCAAAATACAAAAGATTATTGATAAAGAGGAAAGATGTATGAAAATAGAGAGAATGCAAATATCAGTTAAGGAATTAGCACAAGGTTACGAAGAAAAAGGACTTGATGGTATAGAGGGTATTGTAGCTTATGATGGAAAACTTGATGTTCGCCCACCATATCAAAGAGAATATGTTTATGCTCCGAAAGAAAGAGACGAGGTTATAAGAACTGTTAAAAAGGGCTTTCCGCTCAATATTATGTATTGGGCGAAAGCAGAGGACGGACATTTTGAACTCATGGACGGACAGCAACGAACAATATCTATTTGCCGATATGCTGCTGAAAGTGAAAGAACATTTACTGTTGATGAAAAATATTATTTTAACTTGGAGAAAGATCTACAAAAGCAGATTGATGATTATATTCTTGATATTTATGTGTGTGATGGAACTCCGTCCGAAGTTCATGAATGGTTTAAGGTCATAAATATTGCTGGAAAACCTTTAACACCACAAGAATTAAGAAATACTGCTTATACAGGTTCTTGGCTCTCCGATGCTAAAATACATTTTTCAAAGCCTACTTGTGCCGCATATAATATGGCAAAAGATTATGTTAGTGGCTCTCCAATAAGACAAGAGTTATTGGAAACTGCTATTGAGTGGATAGCTGATAGAGATGGTTTAAATACCATTGAGGATTATATGGCATTACACCAGCATGACGAGAACGCTAACCAGATATGGATATATTTTAAAAGAGTTATTGAATGGGTAGAAACCATATTCCCCCATAAGCGTTCAAAAATGAAAGGCGTAGAATGGGGCTTATTATATAACAAGTTTAAAGATGTTGAACTTGACCCAGATGTGCTGGAAAAGGAAATTGAAAGACTTATGTTAGATGATGATGTTTCAAACAAACAAGGTATTTACACTTATGTTTTAACAAGAGATGAAAAACATCTAAACATAAGAGCTTTTACCGATAATCAAAAGTGTGAAGCATACGAAAGACAAAAGGGAATTTGTAATATCTGCGGAGAATATTTTACACTTAAAGAAATGGAAGCAGACCATATAACCCCTTGGCACTCTGGCGGAAAAACAAACGCTGATAATTGCCAGATGTTGTGTAAAGAATGTAATAGGAGGAAATCTGGAAAATAAAACAGACAATACATTTTCTAGAGTTTTATTAAAAAATCACAATTAAGAAAGAGATGATTTAATGAACCCATTATATAATATACTTAATCGGCAATATATTCAACAACAAGCAATGCAACAGCAAAATCACATAAACCAAGTGATTGAAATAAACAAAAGTGCTAATGCGTTGAAAGATTTTCTAGAAGGTGTCGACAATATCCAGCCCGCTTATCAAGAAATGGCTACAGTTGCATATTGTGAAGTGTTAAAAGAATATATGCGAAAACATAATATGATTTAGAGGTAAAAATATGAATTTAAAGGAAATAGAACAAATTGAAGACCTTGAGCTTCGTTCAATTCGATTAAAATACTGGAATTTACGGCATAAAGTGTTTCTTGATGAACATGGAGTTCCAGACGCTATGTTGGAGAAAGATTGGAACGATTTGTGCAAACAAGAAGAGCTTGAGATAAAAGAGTATAAAAGAAGAAATATATAGAAACTGACAACACTTTTGACAACACTATTACAGTTGAATGTATGAAATAGGTGTATATAACTACATATTACAACATCAAAACCACTTGAAATTGGCTGTATATAACTCAAAAACAAAAGTGATGTTAGAGTGGGAATGAGTTTTGCATAGCAAAACTCAACTATGATTGCCTGCGGCAAGTTATGAGTTATGATACGCTTCGCGTAGTTATGATGTGCCTTCGGCACAGTTTGAAGTTACAAGACAATCATATCATAACGCTTGCGTAGCAAGCTCATAACATTTGGCGAAGCCAAATTCACAACTCTAAACTAATAACTGAAAGCAAGCATCTTGTTTCAATATATGATTCAAATAGAGCCGAAAAAGAGCATATTAATACTAATATTAAATACCATATAGAGTTTTTCAGAAACGGTCTTAACGCCATTATAAAGCTATGGCTTAAAGGCGGTTGTAAAGAATCACCCGAAGAAATGGCTGAGGTTCTAAAGCAGGAATATAGAGGAAGATAATTTATATAATAAACAAAACCGACCAAGCGTTTGCTTGGTCGGTTTTGTTGTTTGACTGTCTATTTAACTGATTTAGTTATCCTTATTGCAGTTGCATTTTTCCTTAGAGGAGCAGGACTCGGCATAAGGGCAACCGATACATTTTTTGCCGCTTTTTTTAGCCTTATAGATATATCCGACAGCAAGGCCGACAATAAGAACTATTATAACTGCCGCAATAATCGTTTCCATTTTCTCTCCTCCTTTTTTAATTATGCGTTTAACTTTTCCTTTTCATTGGATTTTAAAGCATATTCCTTCTTTAATCTTTTATCCGCAGTTGCACAAAGGTAAACCACAATAGCGGCCATTATTAAAACTGCGGCAAGACCGGGCCAGAAGCCTGCGCCGAGAGCTTTCTCGGTAATAAGTGTTCCTATCTGATATACCAAGAAGCCAACGGTAAATCCGACGCCTAACTGTAATGCAATACCGCCCCAGAGCCATTTTGCGCTCTTCATTTCGGCATTCATAGCGCCGATTGCAGCAAAGCAAGGAGGTGTAAAGAGGTTGAACATAAGGTATGCCAATGCGGCGGCTTTACTGATTGCCAAAACTCCCGCGACCTCTGCACCTGCACCTTCCATAAGAGCAAGCTCCTCGGTATCAATGAGGTTTTCAAGACCGACAAAGCAAACTGCCAAGGTTCCGACAACGTTTTCTTTAGCAATAAAGCCTGTTACCGCAGCAGCGGCAAGCTGCCAGGAAAGAACACCAACAACGGGAACGAGCAGATATGCAAACGGACCTGCGATTGATGCTAAAATTGAGGTATCGGCAGTTTCTGCGACCTTGAAACTCCAGGTAAATGTTTGCATTATCTGAACTGCAGTATTGCAAACGAGAATTATTGTTGCCGCCTTAACTATATAGGACCAGCCACGGCTGAGCATTGATTTTGTTGCGCGCAAAAGCGAGGGTGCTTTATACTCGGGAAGCTCAATGATAAAGAAGGACTTTCTCGCCTTATATCCCGTAATCTTATTGATAAGTAAGGCACCGAAGAAAATAATAATGATGCCTGCAAAATACATCAGGGTTCCAATCCAAGAATTTTCGGGGAAGAACGCACCGGCAAAAAGCGAAATAACAGGAAGCTTTGCACCGCAGGGCATAAAGGGAGCGAGCATCGCAGTTGCTCTGCGCTCGCGCTCGTTGCGGATTGTTCGGCAAGCCATAACGCCGGGAATTGCACAACCGGTTCCAATAACGAACGGAATAACCGATTTACCCGAAAGGCCAACCTTTTTGAATATCGGGTCAAGCACTACCGAGGCTCTTGCCATATAGCCGCAGTCTTCCAAAAGCGCGATGAGGAAATACATTACCATTACAAGCGGCAAGAATCCAACAACCGCGCCAACACCGCCGATTATACCGTCAACAAGTAAAGCTGACACAAGCGGATTAGCGTTTTCCAAAAGACCGCCTATAAAGCCCTGGAAGGTTTCAATCCAACCAACAAGGTAATCAGCGATAAATACGCCGAGGCCTTTTTCATGCTGAGAAATCATAAATACAAGTGCCATAACAACGGCAAATATCGGAATACCTGCCCATTTATTTGTTAAAACAGCATCGATTTTATCCTGGAAATTTTTGTTCTTAGTTAAAACCTTGCGGATTTCAACCTCTGCAACTATTTTATTGACAAACTGGAAGCGCTTTTTATCCGCCTCGGTAACTGCCGCTTTATCGGCAAGGTCAATATCCCCCTGAGAATAGGGCGCTGCCTGCTCTTTTTTGACCTGCTCTTTGGCAGCATTTATTACCTCAGCTAAACCGTCAGCCGAGGTGGAAACAGTATTGATAACGGGGCAGCCGAGCTTTTCAGATAAAGCCTTTATATCAATTTCCGTTTTCTTCTTCTTATTTATATCTGCCTTATTGAGCGCAACAACAACCGGAATGCCTAGTTCTAAAAGCTGAGTTGTGAAAAACAGACTACGGCTAAGATTTGTTGCATCAACAATATTTATAATAACATCGGGATTCTGGGTTTTAACATAACTGCTTGTGATGCTCTCTTCCGATGTAAAGGGCGACATAGAATAAGCACCTGGCAAATCAACCGCTACAATCTCGGTATCGCCTGCATAGGTTTTTCTTACTTGGTGCTCTTTTTTGTCAACTGTAACACCTGCCCAGTTACCAACCTTTTCATTTCGGCCGGTCAACGCGTTAAACATTGTTGTTTTTCCGCTGTTGGGATTACCTGTTAATGCAACTCTCATATTTTCCTCCAAAACAATAATTTTATATTCAAATGACATCAGTTAGTCGTTGCTAACTGATAGTTAAAAAAGAAATCAGTGGCCTTGATTTCTTAATCGTAAAGGATTATTGCTTCTGCCAACTGATTATCTATATTATATCTTGCATCCTTAATAGAAACGGTGCAACCACCTCTGCGGCGGGCAATAACGGTTATGGGCTCATCACTATAGCAACCGAGAGAAAACAGAAAGGCATCAAGCTCCTCATCATCAGTTTCAATGCTTTTGATGATATATTCTTTGCCCTCTTCTGCAAGCTTTAAGTTCATAACCTCACCGCCTTGGGAATAAAATCGGTCAGTTAGCCTCGGCTAACCAATATGTATATTACCACCTGTTCCAAGATTTGTCAAGTAATAATTTGGGAAATTTCAGAAAAAATCAGGGCTTTAAAGAGCCCCGATTTTCATTCAATTATTCATTTTTAAGCGCTCTGTCTAACCAGATAACCGCAATATCCATTGCATTATAAAGGCCGTTTTTTTCGCTCGACTTAACAATGCAATCCTTTGGGTTAACCTCGGGGTCAGAAAGCATAAGTTTAACGCTTACCTTATCGGCAACAGCAACGCCGCCAACCTCCTTGGTTGAATTGATTTTAAGCATAATAATATACTTATCCTCGGTGCTTCCGTAATAAATGGTATCGCCTTTTCTTACAATCGGCTTACCTTTATATGTGAAAAAGGTCGGTTCTGACATTTTTATCACTCCGTTTCTAAAATCTACTTAAATAATATACCACAGTTTACCTGTTATGTCCAGTTTTCTTTTTATCAATCCAATTTAACCGATTCTAAGGGTTCAATTTTAAAGGCGGGCATGCCCTGCATAGCCGCCCAAACCGTTTGGGCAGACGGGTTGTAAACCATTTTGCCGTCAGCCGAAAACTCTAACCTCTTGAAATTTTCAACCGTTTTATAAATTTCCATATTGGTTCCGTAGAAAACATCATTGCGGCCCGATAATTTTTCTGCAATCTTCTCGATAACCTCCCAGTTATCGTTATCGGTAAACTCGTAGGAATGCCCCCAAATATAGAAAAGCTTGGCATCGCGAATGGGCTTATCGGTTAAAAACCTTTCTATAAGGTTATCCATATCAGGCAATTTATGGTGGCAGGTAGGGTGCCATTCCAGCCAATTATCAGGCAAGGAAAACTCGCGCGTTCCCGTAACTACTCTCGAATAAACTATGCCCGCGCTCTTAAGTAAACCCATTACTCGCTCATCGGTAGGCCCATAAGGATAGGCCATACCTTTAACGATTCTACCGAAATTCTCTTCTAAAGTCTTGCGGTCTGATAAAACCTCATCTAAAACCACCGAATCGGTGCATGAGGTCAGCATCGGGTGGGTTGCACTATGGCAAGCAACCTCAAACTGCTCATCTTTAAAAAGCTCTTTTAGTTCATCCAAAGTCAGTTTAGGATGCACTCTGCCCTTGTTATCCTCTTCACAGAAAGGAATAAGTGCACTATTGAGGTTAAAGGTGCATTTAAGCCCTTTACTCTTAAAAAGCTCGGCCAACCGCATATCCTCTTTAACTCCGTCATCATAACTGAAGGTAAGCGCCTTGGCCTTGCCGTCAGGGAATCTCAGATAAAGTCCCTTCGGTGCCATATTATCCCCCTCCTTTTTAAAATTATCACATCAAAATTATAATGTGGCCTTCTTCTTTTGTCAACGGGACAGGCAAATTATCAACGCCTTTCGAATAATAATTATAATGATTGTAATTAGTCAAAACGCTTTAGAGCGTTTCGATAAGCCACTTTTTAAGTGGCTTTAGCAAAATTTAATCGCAACATTTAATTTTGCACGACATTCCGTTATTACCATTTTGCGAAAGAGTGATAATTATGTTTTTTTCTCTCTTAATGGAGATTTTCCCTAACATTCTGCACCTTATTTTGCATGCAGTTTCAGGTGGTTCGTTTCCAAAAGCGCTCTCAACCGAGGAAGAGGCTCGGCTGATCAAATTAAACGAGCAGGGCGACTCTGCTGCCAAAGAAACCCTTATTAAGCATAATCTCAGACTTGTGGCTCATGTTGCCAAGAAATATTATGTTAACACAACAGATCAGGACGACCTTATTTCAATAGGCACAATCGGTCTTATAAAAGCCATTTCCTCCTTCCGCTCGGATAAGGGCATCCGCCTTGCAACCTATGCCGCCAGATGCATTGAAAACGAGATACTTATGTATTTCAGAAGCTGCAAGAAAACAGCCGGCGATGTTTCAATAAACGACCCTATTGATACCGATAAAGACGGCAACGCTTTAACGCTTGTTGATGTTATGGCGGCCGACCTCGATATAGTTGAGGACTTAGATCGCAAAATAAAATTAGAGCAATTAAAAGGCTATCTTAAGGATACGCTTTTAAAAAGAGAATATGAAATCATAGCCTGCCGCTACGGCCTTGGCGGCAGAAAGCCTCTGCCTCAGCGCGAGGTTGCCAAAAAGCTTGGCATAAGCCGTTCTTATGTCAGCCGCATTGAGAAAAAGGCTCTTGAAAAGCTAAGGGCAAGGTTTGATTAGTTAAAAGAATCCCCCAATTGCAAAATGTCCTATTTGCTAAAAAATTGCTATTTTCTTGTGCAATTATACTATAGTAAATAGCACAAAAATGTTTTATAATTATAGTAGGGGAAAAGTTGAAATTTTCAGGAGATGAAATTTATGTCAAACTACTTAAATTATTCCTACGAGCAGTTGAAAAAATTCTGTAACGATTGCTTTATGAAATTCGGCTTTACCGAGGATGAAAGCAACATTATTACCGATGTTCTTTTGCTTTCTGACCTTTACGGTATCGAGTCCCACGGTATGCAGCGTCTTGCCCGTTACCACAAGGGCATCGAAAAAGGTCTTATCAAGGTTGATGCAAAGCCTGAGGTTGTTTTTGAAACTCCCGTTTCCGCAGTTATCGAGGGTAATGACGGTATGGGTCAGCTTATCTCTCATAAGGCTATGAACATCGCCATTGAAAAGGCAAAGAAGAGCGGTATGGCAGTTGTTACCGTTCGTAACTCCAACCATTTCGGTATTGCAGGCTACTATGCAAAAATGGCTTGCGATGCAGGTCTTATGGGTCTTGCTTTTACCAACAGTGAAGCAATCATGGTTCCCACCTTTGGCCGTCTTGCAATGCTCGGCTCTAACCCGATTGCACTTGCGATGCCTGCAGAGCCCTATGATTTCTTCTTTGATGCTTCTACCACCGTTGTAACCCGCGGCAAGCTCGAAATTTATAATAAACTTGGCAAACCCCTTCCTGAAGGCTGGGC
>JAZOQD010000066.1:0-8282 GCA_045655925.1 Acutalibacteraceae bacterium
GCATCAACCTTAAGACCGGTTGTTTCTTTAATATAATCGGCATAACCGTCGGCAATCAGTTTTTCGCACATATCGGCGGTTCTGCGGCATTGCCAAACGATTGCGTTATATATAGGCCTGCCGGTGTTCTTCTCCCAAACAACTGTGGTTTCTCTTTGATTGGTTATTCCAATGCCTGCGATTTCTTCTGCAGAAATACCGCTTTTTGCAATGCATTCGGTAAGCGATGCGTATTGATTGGCATATATCTCCATAGGGTCATGCTCAACAAAGCCCGGTTGGGGATAAATCTGAGTAAACTCATGTTGGGCAGAACTCACTATGTTGCAATTATTATCGAACATAATGCTTCTCGCACTTGTTGTTCCTTCGTCAAGGGCAATAATATATTTTTTCACAAAAAAACACCGCCTTTTCTTTCTGTTATCATTGTAACATAAAAAAACATAGTTACAACAAAAAGAAACAAGCGGTGAATATTTAAATATTAAACTCTGAAAATAAGGTCGCCATAGCTTGGAACCGGCCAATATTCAGATGCGGTTATAGTTTCGGCCTCATCAACAACGGCTCTTAAAGCATTAAGGCAGGGCAAAACCTTAAAGCAGAACATCTCAGCCTTCTTAAAACCTGAGAGCGCAAATGCCGCTTTCTGCAAATCGGATAATTCCATAACCTTTTTATGCATAACAGTAAGTAAATCCGAAAGCCTTGTTATAAGAGCTATCTCTGCATCGCATTTGATGGATTTTGAAATTTGCTTCTTATATGTAACACCCTCGGCAAGCTTGGAAATATAAGCTGCAACAGCGGGAATATACTGCTTATTAACCATATCAATAGCCGTTCTTGCTTCAATATTAACGGTTTTTGAATAGTTGTCAATTGCAACTTCATATCGTGAGAGAATTTCGGATTCTTTATAAACCTTGTTGTTTATAAACACATCCATATTTTCTCTTTTGATAAGCTCGGGAATAGCATCAACTGTGGTCGGTAAAACGGCAAGACCTCTTAGCTTGGCCTCCTGCTTCCATTCTTCTGAATAACTGTTACCGCTGAAGATTATGCGTTTATGAGCTTTAATAGTATTTTTAACGAGTAGGTTAACAGCTTTGGTTAAATCGTCGGCTTTTTCAAGCTCATCAGCAAACTTTTTAAGAGTTTCGGCGACAACCGTATTAAGAACGATATTGGGGTCAGCAACCGAAGCCATAGAGCCTAACATTCTGAACTCAAACTTATTACCGGTGAAAGCAAATGGAGATGTGCGGTTACGGTCGGTATTATCCTGTGGGAAATCAGGCAGAGCGTCAACACCTAACTGCAATTTATGGGCGGCGATATCCTCATAAGCTGAATCATTTTCAATAGCGTTTAAAATAGCCTCAAGCTCATCGCCTAAGAATATTGAAACAATAGCAGGGGGTGCTTCGCCTGCACCTAAACGGTTATCGTTAGATGCAGAGGCAACCGATGCGCGCAAAAGTCCCTGATAATCGTCAACCGCTTTAATAACGGCTGCAAGGAAAAGCAAAAATTGAGCATTTTCTGCGGGAGTTTTACCGGGGTCGAGCAGGTTAATGCCTGTATCGGTTGACATTGACCAGTTGTTATGCTTACCGCTTCCGTTAATTCCTGCATAGGGCTTCTCGTTAAGAAGGCAAACAAGCCCGTGGCGCGGAGCAACCTTTTTCATCATTTCCATTGTAAGCTGGTTGTGGTCAACCGCAATGTTGGTATTAGAGAAAATGGGAGCCATTTCGTGCTGAGCGGGGGCGGCCTCGTTATGCTCGGTTTTAGAATAAACGCCGAGCTTCCAGAGTTCAAGGTCAAGGTCGCGCATAAACTCGCGAACGCGAGGTTTTAAGGTTCCGTAATAATGGTCATCCATTTCCTGACCCTTGGGTGCCGGAACACCAAATAGGGTTCTTCCGCAATAAATAAGATCTTCTCTTTTATCAAAATAAGTTTTATCAACAAGGAAATATTCCTGTTCGGGACCAACGGTGGTTATAACTCTTTTTGCGGTATCGTTCCCAAAAAGCCTTAAAACGCGCAAAGCCTCTGCGCTCAAAGCTTCCATAGAACGCAAGGTGGGAGTTTTTTTATCCAGTGCATCGCCATTGTAAGAGCAGAAAACGGTAGGAATGCAAAGGGTTGCATCCTTAACAAAGGCAGGGGAGGTCGGGTCCCAAGCGGTATAGCCTCTTGCTTCACAGGTGTCGCGAAGACCGCCTGAAGGGAAGGAAGAAGCATCAGATTCGCCCTTAATAAGCTCCTTACCTGAGAACTCCATTATTGCATGACCGTCATCAGTTGGAGAAATAAAGCTATCATGCTTTTCTGCGGTGATATTATTCATCGGCTGGAACCAATGGGTGAAATGGGTTGCGCCTTTTTCCAAAGCCCAATCCTTCATAGCATTTGCAATAGGATTAGCAAGAGTGATATCAAGCGGCGCGCCGCGGCGAATGGTTCTTTTCAGAGCGTTATAGGTTTCCTTAGGAAGCCTCTCCTTCATAACCGATTCATTAAATACTTCGCTGCCGAAAAAAGATGTGATGTCCATAAAAGACCTCCGACAAAAGAGTTCTTGAAATTCCCCTTATAAAAGGGTAATTTTACCTAATTCCAAGATGTAAAAATTATAGCATTTAAAGGTTAAATGTCAATAGATTGGTGCAACAACTTCTAAAAAATTACTTAAGGTCAACTTCGCATTTTATATTTTAAAGTTTCCTCTGCTTTACGCTTATCTTTGAAAGGTGAGCTCGTAATTTAATTTATGATTTACAAGCAGCCTTTATTAGTGTATAATTAACTAGATATCTAATATAATTTTAAATAGTTGGTGATAGTAATGGTTTTTAAGGAAAATACTGTTTCTGACGGCTTTTTGATGATAAAATCTGCCGAGAAAAAGGTTAGTGCAAAGGGCATGACCTATCTTGACTTGATGCTTTGTGACAAAGAAAGCGAAATTTCGGCAAAGCTATGGGACTATAAGGAAGAAGTCCAGGGTATGTTCGAGGCAGGAAATATTGTCAAAATAAGGGGCACCGTTGCGCCCTATAACGGTGTTGACCAATTAAGAATAGAGCGCATCAGAAAAGCTGTTCCAACCGATGAGGTTAACCCTGCCGATTTTGTTCCAAGTGCAGATGTTAGCGGCGAGGAAATGCTCAAAGAGTTAATAGGCATTGCTGAATCTTTTAAGGACGAAGAGATAAAAGCCGTTGTTTTATCCATTTATAACGATTATAAGGAAAAACTTTTGTATTGGCCTGCGGCTTTTAGGTTGCATCATGCTATACGCGGCGGCCTTTTATACCATACCTTGTCGATAGTTCGTTTGGCTCAATCGGTATGCAAAATTTATCCTTCGGTTGATGCCGATTTGCTAATTGCGGGTGCAATGCTTCATGATATTGCTAAAACCGATGAGTTTATTGTTAATGAATCGGGAACCGCGAGCGGTTATTCTTTGGAGGGCAACCTTGTTGGTCATCTTGCGAAGGGTGCTATGATTATTGAAAAAACTGCAGAAAAGTTAAATATAAACAGCGATGTTAAGTTGCTTTTGCAGCATATGGTGCTTTCGCATCATGGAGAACCCGAGTTCGGCGCGGCAGTAAAACCGATGTTCTTAGAAGCTGAGTTGCTTAGCGAACTTGACCTTATGGATGCAAGAATTTTTGAACTTGCTGAGGCGATTGGCAACGCGCCTGAAGGCGAATATACTAACAGAATGTGGGCGCTTGATAACAGAAAATTCTATAACCACGGAAGACAAGAAGTTTCAACAAAAGCAAAATTATTCTAATAAAAACCAATGAAGGCTTAAGCCTTCAAGGGTTTTGTTAATTTTTAGCTTCTTCGTGGTATTCTTTCTCGGTGTTGACGTTCCATATAGCAGTTTTATCTGAAGAACCGTTGATTATTGCGTTAACAGCCTCAAAAGCGGTTACCATAGAATGATCCATATTATTATAGCGGTGCTGACCGTTTCTGCCTATGCAGTAAAGATTGCCGAGCGAGTTGAGATAGTTAATAAGATTATCAATCTCGCTATAGGTATCAAAATAGGCGGGATATGCTTTTTTAATAAGTTCTCTATGAGAATCTATAACGGCATTCTTTTCAATAACACCGATTTTTGAGAGTTCATCAATAGCTAATGCCTTTGCCTCGTCATCGCTCATGTTCCAAAGCTCGTCATTCTCGTTGCAGAAGTATTCAAGACCTATCCAAACGGTGTTCTCGGGGTTCTTAACAAGATAGGGAGACCAGTTATTGAAAATCTGAATTCTGCCTAATTTAACATCGGTATCCTGAACATATATCCAACAGTCTGGAACAATGTTTCCAAGCGTTTTATAGGTGGTCTTGTTTGTTATTTTGAGTTTGTCAACTAAAAGACCAACTGTCATAAAATCGCGATAGGGAAGACCCTTGGCAATTCGCTTAATATCCTCGTTTTTAAGTCCCTCTAAATTTTCTATGAGGTCTTTTACGGGCATTGAGGAAATGAAGATATCGGCATCAATTGTTTCCTCGTCATCGCCGTTTTTAACGGTTATGCTTTTAATTTTGCCGTTTTCCTGCTGCAGTTTTGTAACAGGGCAGTTCATAATGATTTTTCCGCCCTTGTTTTTCACTTCTTCTGCAACAGTTTCCCATAGTTGACCGGGGCCGAATTTTGGATACTTAAAGCTCTCAATTAAGGAGGTTTCGGTTTTTTTGGCTTTTATGCCGAAAATCTTGCAAAAAACATCCTTTATAACTGCGGTAATCGATAGGCCTTTAACCCTTTGAGAACCCCAGTCGGCAGAGATTTTACTCGGGTGTCTGCCCCAAAGTTTTTCGGTATAGCCTTCAAAGAACATGGAATATAAAACCTTGCCAAAGCGGTTTATATAAAAGTTTTCCAATGAGGTTTCTTTTCGTTTGAAAATTAACGCAAAAAGGTAGGAGAAGCCTGCCTTTACAGTGGTTATAAACCCCATATTTTTAAGAGTTTCCCATTTTAAAGTTACAGGATAATCAAAAAAATGATTGTTATAATAAATTCTTGAAATTCTATCGCGCAGAAGCATTACGCGGTCCTCTTTTTCGGGGTCAGGACCGTCTTTTGCAAAGGCTTTTTCTCTGTTTAAGAGCTTATCATCAATAGAGGGAGCGCTCTGAGTTGGCAAAATGCTATCCCAAAATTCAGTAACTCTTCTGTCTTTTGAAAAAAAACGGTGGCCGCCGATATCCATTCGGTTGCCGTTATACTGAACGGTCTGCGATATTCCGCCGATGCGGTCGGTTGCTTCTAAAACAGTAACGTCATATTCGCCGCTTTCCAACAGCTTGTATGCGGCGGTAAGGCCTGCAGGACCTGCACCTATAATTATTATTTTATTCTTCATTTGGAGGCTCCTTTTCCGCAAATTATTATTTTTTTGGAAGCGAAGTTCCATATAAAGACAATGCCTGTAATAATGATTTTAGAAATCATATAATGCCAGTCAAAAACGCCCTCAAAGAGCAACATTAAAAGCTCGGTAAGGCCAAGGCCAATAAGACCCGTAAGCCCAAAGGCAACAAATTCTGCAACCTTGCCCATATTATCCGAATGCTTTTTAAAAACAAAGATAACAGATAAAAAATAGTTGGTTAAAAGCCCTGCAATAAAGGATAGAGCGGCGGCAAGATAGAGATTCAAATTAAAAATATCATGGAGCAGGAATAGAACTGCCCAATCGGCAACGGTTGCCGCGGCACCAACAGGAATATAACGAAAAAACAAAATAAGCGAGTTATCGGTTTGACCCTTAAATAACGATTTTATACCGTTTTCCTTAATCAACCTTAAAAGCTCGTTCATAACACCCCGCTCCTTTCATATAGAATATAGAACAATATTACCACATATAAAGCAAAAAAGCAATAATAACAGTAGCTTTCGGGTTTTATGGGCACTTGAAAATAATGTTAAATTATGATAATCTTAAACTATCATTTTTAGTGGGAGTTATATATGCATCGAATTATGTTCATTTGCCACGGCAATATTTGTCGCAGTCCGATGGCGGAGTTTATTTTAAGAAAAATGGTTAAGGACAAGGGGATAGAAAAGGACTTTTATATCGCCTCCTCTGCTACCAGCACCGAGGAAATCGGCAACCCTGTTTATCCGCCCGCAAGAGCCGAGCTTAAAAAGCACAGGATAGATACTATTGGCAAGGTTGCCGTTCGCTTTACGCCTGCCGATTATGATAAGTATGACCTGATTGTTTTGATGGATAATAATAATCTTAGAAATATTTTCCGCATAATTGATTCTGACCCTGAGGGTAAAATTCATAAGATGATGGATTTCACATCTCGAGGCGGCGAGGTTGCAGACCCTTGGTATTGCGGCAATTTTCAAAAAACCTATGAGGATATTTATGATGGGTGTGTTGGTTTATTAAAAAGCTTAGGAATAGAATAAAATAAAAAAGCCTTAGGGTTAACCCTAAGGCTTTAATTGTTTATTAAAGGGCTGCCATATCGCTCTGGTTAAGAGTTATGAAGCCGTTACTATGCAGAACATCCTCTGCATCCTTATTATTATCAACTCTGAAAACAACATACGCGCCGCGGTCGGTTGCTGCGGTAAAGGCATACATATATTCAATGTTGATTGCGGCGTCATTCAAAACCTCAAGGATTTTATAAAGCTCGCCCGCCTTATCATGCATCTCAACTGCGACAACCTCAGTTGCGGTGACAAGCGACTCCTCGCTCAACACTGCAGTTGCCTTTTCAATATCGGAAACAATAAGTCTTAAAATACCGAAGTCCTTAGTGTCGGCGATGCTCATAGCTCTTAAATTTATATCGGCCTCAGAAAGAGCCTTTATCATATGGGAAAGCTTGCCTGGTTTGTTTTCAACAAATGCGGATAACTGTTTAATAGCCATAATCTTTCTCCTTTTAAATTAGTCGTGGAGTTTGCGCTTATCAATTATTCTGACAGCCTTGCCTTCGCTTCTTGTAACCGATTTTGGAGCAACAAGGTGAACCTTAGGACCAATGCCGAGCATAGTTCTCATTGCGGCCTCGAGAGTTTTTTCTTTCTCATGTATATCGCTTACCTTATCTGAGAACTGCTCTGCAGAGAGTTCAACGAAAATATCAATAGTATCGTTATTGCCGACACGGTCAACCTCAATGAGATAGTTGGGTGAATAGCCCTCGTTAAGCAAAACGGTTTCAATCTGACTCGGGAAAACATTAACACCGCGGATAATCATCATATCGTCGCTTCTGCCCATAGGCTTGCTCATTTTTATAAGAGTTCTGCCGCAGGAGCATTTCTTTCTGCTTAAAACGCAGATGTCTCTTGTTCTGTAGCGGAGCAAGGGGAAGGCTTCTTTATCGAGAGAGGTGAAAACGAGTTCGCCCTTTTCGCCCTCGGGCAGAACCTCTCCTGTTTCGGGGTCGATTATCTCTGCATAGAAATGGTCTTCATTTATATGCATACCGGTCTGTTCTGAGCATTCAAAAGCCACTCCGGGACCGCTTGTTTCAGTAAGTCCATATATATCATATGCTTTAATGCCAAGGCTTTTTTCGATATTTCTTCTCATTTCCTCGGTCCAAGGCTCTGCGCCGAAGATACCTGCTTTAAGCTTGTTATCCTGAGGAGTATAACCCTGCTCTGCCAAGGTTTCGCCGATATATGCGGCATAAGAAGGAGTGCAACAAATAATGGTTGAGCCTAAATCCATCATAAATTGAATCTGACGCTCGGTATTGCCTGATGACATAGGTAAGGTTAGGCAGCCAACTTTATGCGAACCACCGTTAAGACCGGGACCGCCTGTAAAAAGACCGTAGCCGTAGCAGACTTGGCAAACATCTTCACTGGTTCCGCCAACAGCAGTAATTGCTCTTGCACAACAGTCTTCCCAGAGGTCAACATCCTTCTGAGTATAAAAGGCAACAACTCTTTTTCCTGTGGTTCCTGAGGTTGATTGAATGCGAACGCAGTTTTTAAGGTCGGTTCCCAAAAGGCCGTATGGATAAGCTTCACGGAGGTCAGCTTTAGTAAGGAACGGTAGCTTTTTAATATCATCAATGCCTTTGATATCTTCGGGCTTAACACCCTTTTTATCCATAAGGTCCCTATAGTATGCAACGTTTTCATAAACATGGCGGACCTGTTTAACTATTTTTTCGTTTTGAAGTTCCCTTATTTTTTCATAAGGGGCGGTTTCAATTTCAGGCTGATAATAATTAGCCAT
>JAZOQD010000067.1:0-5306 GCA_045655925.1 Acutalibacteraceae bacterium
ATTTTTGCTAAAGATATGGTGGCAAAGAAAAAAGGAAATATCCTTAATATATCTTCAATGAATGCATACACTCCGCTTACCAAAATTCCTGCATACTCTACCGCAAAAGCAGGTATTTCGAACTTAACTCAATGGCTTGCAACCCATTTTGCAGGAACAGGTATCCGTTGCAATGCTATTGCTCCCGGATTCTTGGTTTCTGCTCAGAACAGAGCCCTTCTTTTCAATGAGGACGGAACTCCGACTGCCAGAAGCGCAAAAATTTTAAAGGGAACTCCGATGGACCGCTTTGTTGATGCAGATGAGTTGCTTGGCGCAACCCTTTTCCTCTGCGATGAAAAGTCGGCCTCGGCCATTACAGGTGTTGTTCTTCCGATAGACTGCGGATTTGCAGCCTATTCGGGTGTTTAATATAAGGAGAGATTGAAATGGAAAAATTTATTCCCGTTGTTGTTATTAAAGAACTTTCAGAAACCGATAAGATTCTAACAGCCCTAAAGAACGTAAACATCAACTGCGCAGAGATTACCTTCCGCACCGCTTGTGCTGCCGAGGCGATTGAGTATGCCGCAAAAAATTATCCCGATATGGAAATAGGAGCCGGAACAGTTATCAATGCCGAGCAGTGCGAGGCCGCGCTAAAAGCAGGTGCAACCTTTATTGTTTCTCCCGGCCTTTCTCCTGCGGTTGCTAAAATTTGCAATGAGAGAAATATTCCTTATTTTCCCGGTTGCGTAACTCCAACCGAGATTATGGCGGCTTTGGAATTGGGAATCACAACAGTTAAGTTCTTCCCGGCCAATGTATATGGTGGACTTAAGGCACTCAAAGCTCTTTCTGCACCATTCCCGCAGGTTAAGTTTATCCCAACGGGCGGAGTTGACAGAAGCAATATTGATGAGTTCTTAGCATTCGATAAAATCGCCGCAATCGGCGGAAGCTTCTTTGTCAAGGAAGCCCTTGAAAAAATGGAGAAATAAAAAAGCAGAACGAGCGACCATTGGCCGCTCGTTCTGTTTTTTTATGGCACTCGTATAATCGTTTTATTTTTCTTTATTGCATAATAAAGAGCGATTTTGGTGCCGCTTTTGCGGGCGGCAGGGGCATTTTGTTCATCACAATAGACAATGCAAAATCGGCTCTTGTTTATCATTTCGCAATTACGCTCAACATAGGCGGCTTTGCCTGAACCGATAATTTCTTTTGGATAATAGGTATACTCATAGCTTTCCAGTAAGTAGTTCTTATAATGTTCACTTATATACGGATATTCCGCCCTAACATAGACACGCCTTATGTGTGGGTATTTTGCTTTTGTTCTCGTTACTAGTTTGTGGCAAAGGTCGTTAAAACGACTTTTACTCCCAAAAAGAAAGGTATCGACTTTTTCCGTTACAATCAGATTTTCGATAATCTTTAACAGTTGCGATTTTAACTCCTCGGTTTCATTTATAGTTCTATGCCCGATAAAGCAACAGGTATTTAATTCTTTGTTCATAATTTCCACCTCAAACTTATAGATATACGATATATCCATTTTTAACATATTAACACACAATATATCTAAAATAAATATACAATATATTTATTATGAGGTGTTTTTATGGCTATTAAAAGTGTTTCGATAAGAATTGAAGAAGAAATGTTAAATAAGATTTCTTATATTGCTGATTATGAGGGAAGAAGTGTCAATAGTCAGGTGCTTGTTTTGATAAGGGAAAATATCAAAGCTTTTGAGGATGCAAACGGCGCTATAGACGGCAAGATTACACCTGATTCAAACGTAAAACCTACTCGTAAATAATGGCAAACCCCTCACTGCTGAAATTTTGCAGTGAGGGGTTATTTTGTTACGGTCGGTCGAGGTCGACTGACCCTACGGATAATAATGTAATCATATCGTAGGGGACGATGCCCACATCGTCCCGAAAAAGCCGACCTATTCCATTATAATCAACTCTGTGCCGTCAAGGTTATAGCAACTCATATCAACTGATTTTGTTGTGCTATCTTCATAGGCTCTATAGTAATATACTCCAGTATCAGTATTACAGCAACAGGAATAGCGTGTGTATTCAAACTCGCCGTTTGCCGCCAATACGCAACCCTTCGGCATAGCAACTGAGGAAAGAATTGAGAAAAAATGCGAAACGTTTTCTTTTTCTGTTTGAAATTCGGGGGAGTTCTTCTTCACAAAGGCGGCTTTAACAAACCGTGATGCAGAAGAGTAGTCGCCGGGCAAACCAACCGCCCCTGTTCCGAGGCTATATGAATCAAAACCTATGTTGTCCCAATCGGGTTTACGGTTAATCTTTGTGGTTAAATGGGAATAGTTGTTAAGATTTGCAAGATGAAAAGGGAACGGGGGATTATTAGTAAGAACGCCAACCGGGTTTTCGTATATTTTCAGGCCCTCGCGAACGCTCTCTATTGTATAGCTTTTATCTTTATCCGCTATCAACCAATGAAGTGGAGAAAGCGGTAGCTCATCGCTGAAATTTATATTGACTAAGTTTAGTTTTTCGAGTCTCTTTAATGCTTCGGCGGTGTTTTTGCAGCAACCCAAAATATAAGGAATAAGTTCAAACGGGGCTATGTTAACGGCATCGTCAGCTATCGGCTTATAATGGGCATTGTTTGGGAAATTTAAGCCTGCCATGCTGAGCCCCGACTCGTTTGTTGCCTCAAAATATAATGGATAGCCATGGACAACCGCTGCAGTTCCTATCATAGCGTAATGGTGGCGTAATGGCTGCCTTTTTCTAAAATTAAAGGTAAAGTTTCTTTGTGTTATAACTGTTTTTTCATAAAAGCCGCGCTCTAAATCAAGATTTCTCCCAAAATAATGGCAACTCGAATTATAGGTTATGGCTGTGCACATAAAATCATCTCCTATAATTAGTATGCCAAAAAGCACAAAAAATCCCGACCGATATTATCGGTCGGGAAAAATTTAAAAATTAGTCACAGCAGGGGTCTGCTTTTTTGCCGGGAGCGGCATCTTTAGCAGGCTGTGTAACATCGCCAAGACCCGATGTTTCAGAGAACATGACATTGGCTTTGGTCATGTCAACGGCATCTGTAGGAACGATAATTTTAGAAGCCTTTCCATCAGACATTGATACAAGAGCCTCATATTTTTTAAGCTCTAAAACAGCGGCATCAACACCCGCAGCTTTTAAAGCGGCAAGGCCATCAGCCTCTGCCTGCTTAGCAAGTAAAATAGCCTTGGCTTCACCCTCGGCTCTTGCGATTCTTGCATCTCTTTCGCCCTCTGCGGCGAGAATAAGAGCCTGCTTATCACCTTCGGCTCTTGTGATAACTGCGGCCTTGTGGCCCTCGGCTTCAAGCAAGGTTTCGCGGCGGTCACGCTCTGCCTTCATCTGCTTTTCCATGGCATTCTGAATTTCTGCAGGAGGAATAATATTCTTTAATTCAACGCGGTTAACCTTGATACCCCACTGGTCGGTAGCGCAGTCAAGAATCTCGGTCATTTTTCCGTTGATTGTATCACGAGAGGTTAGAGTATCATCAAGCTCAAGCTCACCAACAATATTACGCAGAGTGGTTGCAGTAAGGTTAGAAAGCGCACTAATGGGATTAACTGCACCATAGGTAAAGAGCTTAGCATCAAACACCTTGAAATAAACAACGGTATCTATCTGCATAGTAACGTTATCTTTGGTGATAACCGGCTGAGGAGGAGAATCAAGAACTTGCTCTTTTAAGGTTACGCGCTTTGCAATGTGGTCAATAACAGGGATAAGGAAATGCAGGCCTGCGCCCCAGGTTTTCTGATATTTTCCGAGTCTTTCAATAACAAACTCGGTTGCCTGCGGAACAATTTTAAGGCAAGCAATAATAGCAGCAAGTATAACAACAGCAATAATCAAACCGGCCATATAAATCATCCTTTTTTATAATTTGGCATATAAATAATATGCTTTATTAAATTATATCATACCGCAATAAAAGTTGTCAATAAAACGGAGATATAATAGAATACAGTCTATTGCAAAAAAATATTGTAGAATAACGGCGGATTTGATACAATATAATTAAAGAAAAGGAGGAACTTTTTATGAAATGTTTAAAATGCGGATTCGAATCGGAAGCTGACTTCAGCTTTTGCCCTCAATGCAGTGAGCCTGCGCCCATAAATGAATTCCTTGAAAATCCTGCAGCAAAAAGAGCGCTGGGCCTAATTAAAGATAAGCTGTTCTTAACGGTGGCAATACTTATTTCAGTGGCGACGTTGCTTTCGTTTGGGAACGGCATTCCCGTAATATATGTTTTGTCAACGGTATTTGTTTGGTTGTTGTATGCTAAGGGTGTTAAGAACACAGCGGACAGCACTCAGATTAGAAACATTAGCGGAACGGTTTATGCGGCATATATAGTTAACTATGTTGTAGCAGGCTTGGTAGCAGCCTTAGGTCTTCTGTGTTCAGGAATTATGGCGATTGCCGGCAACGTAGCAGGCGCGATGGATGAGTTTAACCATGTGTTTGATGGTTTAAGCATTAACTTTGCCGAAACCCTTGGTTCCATATCAGCTGTTATAATAATAATCTTATTTGGAATAATTTGTGCGGCTTTATTGCTTTACAACATCTTTGGAATGAGAAATATTCATAGGTTTATAAAATCGGTTTATATGAGCGTTGACGCCGGTGTAGAGAATTATCATAAACCCGGCGTTGCAAGAGCCTGGTTGCTTGCTTTAGGTATTTTAGATGTAGTATCGGCTATAGGTTCAGAAAATCTTCTAACTGCCGTTGCAACGGCCTGTGGTGGTGTAGCAATGATAATCGCAAGCATCTTGATTGAAAAGTATTTTCTTTCTGTTCAAGAAGTGCAACCGCAACTTCAAGAACCAACAATCAACGAATAATCCATAAAACAAAAAGCAGGTCTGCTGTAGCAGACCTGCTTTTTTAATTCAATTAAATATTAGTCCTGATTCTTCTTAAACTTTGTAAGAACAATGTTTACGATGATGCCGAGGATAAGAGCGCAAGCAATTGAGGTAATAGTAACCTTGCCGATAGCCATTGCCATACCGCCGATACCTGCGATAAGGATAACAGAAACAGTGAAGAGGTTTGCATTATCCTCAAGATCAACCTTCTGAATCATCTTAAGACCGGAAACTGCGATGAAGCCGTAAAGGGTGATGCAAACGCCGCCCATTACGCATCCGGGAATAGAATCAAGGAATGCAACGAAGGGAGAAACAAAAGCGATTAAAATTGCAAGAATAGCGGTTGTTGTAATGGTTGCAACAGAAGTCGGAGGCCAAGCGG
>JAZOQD010000068.1:0-7028 GCA_045655925.1 Acutalibacteraceae bacterium
ATTCCCAAACAATTTCTTCCTATTGGAGGATATCCTGTCTTGATGCATACATTAGAGGCCTTTTATACTTATAACCCTTCCATACACATGATTTTAGTTTTGCCAATAAGTCAACAGTCTTATTGGCGGGAACTTTGTATAAAATATCATTTTTCCTTGCCTCATGATATAGCTGATGGGGGCGAGACGCGTTTCCATTCCGTTAAAAATGGCTTGGCTTTAGTTGATGAAGGTTTGGTAGGAGTACATGATGGAGTACGACCGTTCGTTTCACAAGAAGTGATAGTCCGTTGTTTTGATAATGCAAGGGAGAAGAAAGCTGTAATACCGGTCATTGGAGTCGTTGAAACGGTTCGTCATTTGACTTCTTATGGAAGTGAGACTGTGCCACGAGAGAATTATAAATTAGTACAGACTCCACAGGTTTTTGATGTATTGTTACTAAAAAGAGCATATGAACAAACATATGTCGATGGTTTTATATAAAGTATGAGATACGGCATAAAGACCTGAATAGAAATGCTGAAAACCGCAAAAGCAATAAGGGTTATATAAAGCAGCTTGTTCTGCTTTATAACCGAGGGCTTAAAGCCATAAAAAACACTGTTTTTAGCGCCTTTAGGGCAACTGTTACTATCATCAATAATAAATATTCCAACAACACCGATAATGGTTACAACTGCACCGATTATAATGAAAATCAAAGTCCAGCTTTCTGCTTTATCAAGGTCGAACGCCATAAATCCGCCAAACACTGCCAATATGGCAACAAGCGGCATCATAGCATTTATACCCTCAGCAGCTCCTCTGTTTTTAGAGGTAGTTGACTCGGTTAACCAAGCGTTAAAAGCGGCATCGTTTGCCGATGAGCCGAAAAATGTCATAACGCAGTCCATTATAATGACCAACGAAACGCCGACTGCCGCCGCAGATGCAAGCGGGAAAAGTTTACTTATAATATCAACCCTTATAAGCGCAAAAGAAAGAATCGAAATACCCCAAACAATATAGCCTGCCGAGATAAATACCTTTCTTTTGCCAAGCCTATCCGATAATGCACCAATAAAAAGCGTTGTAAGAGTTGCCATAACCGCGCTCGCAGCAACCATTGCCGAAATCGCCTCTGAAGAAGCACCGAACATTTTATAGATAAAAACATTGAAATACATATTTTCAACAACCCAGGCAATCTGACCCGTTAAGCTGAAAATAACCAAAGCCGCCCAAAATTTACCTTTAGAAGCTTTACCTTGCATAATTCCACCGCCTATAATTCATTTTACATTATAATAACATAAAGTATTATTGTTGGCAAGACGCATCGCATTCTTTCAATTCTCCCAAATGTTAACAGCGAATTGAAATTACTGTAAACAAAATTAAAAAAAGGTCTTGATTTTTAGAGAACTGGACATTATAATGGGTTAGTCAACCAAATATGTACGGAGAGATGGCTGAGCTGGTCTAAGGCGCACGATTGGAAATCGTGTAACGGCTAATACCCGTTCAGGGGTTCGAATCCCCTTCTCTCCGCCAAAACAATAGTTCACCTTTTAGGTGGGCTATTATTTTTTGTTTCTATGATAGGGATTCGAACAAGGAGGGAGCAAACGATATTTTGACAAACGAAATAACTAAAGCAAATTTTAGTTGCAGAAGCAAATTAAAAGTTTTATAATGTAATTGTAATTTATATTTATTTTATTATTTTAGAAAGGAGATGTGTTATATGCCTCAAAACCACCTTACATATAAAGAAATGACGGACTTTGGCTGTTTTTATACACCCGAAGTTTTTGTTCAAAATCTTATAGATAAAATTAAGCATAACATCTCCGATTATGACGATTATTTTTACCTTGATTCATCATGTGGTTATGGTTCATTTCTGCGAGTGCTTGAAAATTTGAAAACTATAGGATGCGATATTGATGCAAAAGCAATCGAAATTGCAGCCATGAATGATAAAAGAAGTGTTTATTATTGCCTCAATACTTTATCCGGTTTCTCAAGAGAATCAGTAAACTTGCAATCAGACAGCAAAATAATTATCATCGGCAACCCCCCTTATAATGATACAACCTCAAGGGTTAAAAGTGATTTGAAAAATCAAGAGCCCTGTGCAGTAGATTCCGATTTGAAAACCAGAGACCTCGGCATATCTTTTATGCTTTCATTCAATAAACTTAAAGCTGATTACGTTGCTGTTTTACATCCCCTTTCATACATGATTAAAAAAGCAAATTACGATTTGTTAAAACCATTTTATAGTAATTATTCATTGATTGACCATTCGATTATAAACAGTCAAAGCTTTTGTTTTACATCTAAAACAAAAGGATTCCCGATTATAATAGCATTATATAAAAAGGATTCAAAAGGAATGCCCTACAATGAAATTTTGAACACAGTCTTTAAAACTATCGATGGCAAAACATTCCGTATTGATTATGACTCAATAAAGAATTACATTTCAAAATATCCGTCAAAATATGCCCAGCCCAAAGAAAACGATATTTTGTTTTTCACCATGCGTGATATAAACGCGTTAAACCGTAGTAGAACCTTTATTGAGGAATACGGGCCTAACGCTATCATAGTCGATAAAAACAAGTTTGAATATTATTGTTATGTTGATGTTTTTAAGCGATACATAGAAAAACTTCCTTATTATTACGGCAATATTGATGTGTTTATAGACAACGAGAAGTTCAAACCCATAAAAGATGTTTTTATAACCAACAGTATCGAAAGATACCCTTGGCTTAAAAACAAAGGTATTAAATATATTCATAACAACAACTATGCTTTGATAGATAATTATTTTTCACAATTATTCAGTAAATGAGCTTTTATCAAAGTAACTAACGGAGGAAATCTATGTTTATTAGTAGTATAAAGGATAATGAATTAAAAGTTGCTATTCCCCTAACCAAAGGCACTGAAAAAACAAGAATTAAGCGCAGAAGTATTTTGAATGAATACGGCGTGCCCGTTTCAACCAGAAGCGAACCCTTTGCTCAAAACTGCTATGTTGAGTGGCAAATAGGATACGACGTAATAACAGCAGATACTGAAAAGCTTAGCAGAACCACTATGCCGAGTATTCGATTTACAGGCGCTAACGGCAAAGAAAAAGCATTATATGAGCTTTCAGAATACATAAAGTATTTTTACGATTGGGGAACTATCACCCAGGAAGAGCTGTTAAATGTTAAAAACTACCTTACATCACTTAATGACAGTGATTTCTTCGACAATTCCATAACACATCCTCAATTAGCAATAAGGCGAACAAATTTCGTTGAAACCGAATTGAACGGATTAAAGTTTTTGCGCACACAGGTTGAATACCCTATGCTTGTTCATAAATTCGGCAATTTTGAAGTGGTAACCGAAATAATCATAAAAGAAAAGCAATATGCAATAGGTGTGCAACCTATGCTCTATTTCTGCTTTCCTATAACAGAATTGGAAAATTCAGAACAACTCCTTGGCAGAACTGCCAACACAAAAGAAATGGCAGAATTTAAAATTAATTCAGAAAATATTAAAGTGTTTATTGAAATGCTTAAAATATTCGGTATGTTAAGCAGAAATCATAATACCGATGTCCTAACAATATTAGACACTATCCTGGCTTAATTCCGCTTTGGAGGCAAACTATGGAAGAGATTAAATTAGGGCGGTATCGCCATTTTAAAGGAAACGAATATGAGGTTATCGGCATTGCCAAAAATTCCGAAACCCTCGAACCGATGGTAATCTATAAAGCGCTTTATGATGACGGCACGCTTTGGGTGCGCCCTGCTTCGATGTGGAACGAAACGATAGAAAGAGACGGCAAGGTCTTTAAGCGCTTCACTTACATAAATTAAGCTGATTTTATTCTCTTTGGCATTTCCTTTAATAATATTCAACGAAAACGCGCCATAAGTCCGCCTAAATTTTAGACGGACTTAATTTTATTAAGTGAAAATATAGGTTTATTAGCCTAAAACCTAATTTAATAAGTTGACTTTTAAGTATGGCGACATTAAAATGATTAAGTAACAAAAAATTCATTGGAGGAATTTATTATGAAAAAGTTTTTAAGAGTTGCAGCTGCTGTTATGGCAGTGCTCATGCTTCTCGCTTGCTTTGCAGGTTGCGGCAAGAAGGAAGAAGGAGAAAAGGTTTATAAGATTGCTTCCGATAACGCATTCGACCCGTTCGAGTATTGGGATGCAGAAGCTCAGAAGTATGTTGGTATCGATATGGATATCGTTGCTGCTATCGCTGCTGACCAGGGCTTCGAATATGAGATGTGGAACATCGGCTTTGATGCTGCTTGCGGTAACGTTCAGTCCGGTCAGGCAGATGCTATGATTGCAGGTATGACCATTAAGCCCGAGCGCGAGGAAATCTATGATTTCTCTGACCCCTATTTTAATGATGGTCAGATTATGTGCGTTTCCAGCACAAGCACCATTGCAAATCTTGAGGGACTTCGCGGAACAGTTGTTGCTGCTAAGACCGGAACTCAGGGTGCTGCTTATGCAGAAGCTAACAAAGAAACCTATGGCTACACCATTCAGTATTATGAAGGCTCTAACGAGATGTATCAGGCAATCGTTAACGGAATTAACTCTGCTTGCTTCGAGGACTACACCGTTGCAGGTAGCGCTATTAAGAAGGGCGTTAAGCTCAAAACTGTTGGCGATGTTCTCAACCCCTCACCCTACGGCTTTGCTGTTAAGAAGGGCAACTATCCTGAGCTTATCGAGATGTTTAACAAAGGTCTTGCTAACATTAAGGCAAACGGCGAGTATGCCAAAATTCTTGCGAAATACGGTATTTCTGCAGAATAATTTTTAAAACCCTATAATGTTACGGACGCACAGAGCTTTAATAGCCCTGTGCGCCCTTTGTTGTAATAAGCAATTAAAAATAATTTTGTGAGATAACTATTATGAATTTTGAAAAAGTTTTATCCGAAGCCTTACCGCTTTTATTTGAAGGCGTTAAGCTTACAATAGAAATATCGATTATATCGCTTGTAATCGGTGTTTTTATCGGTTTATTCTCCTGCCTTATGGGTCTTTCAAAGAACCCGGTCTTTAAGGCAATTTCAGCCATTTATGTTTGGGTTATTCGTGGAACACCTATGATTGTTCAGGCTTTCGTTGTTTACTACGGCATTCCTCAGGTTATCCAGATGATTCAACCGGGCTTCATTCTCCCCGTTTACACTGCGGGTATTATAACCTTAAGCCTTAATGCAGGCGCTTATCTTTCCGAGATATTCCGTTCAGGCATCGAGGCGGTTGACCCGGGACAGATTGAGGCTTCGAGAAGCCTGGGTATTTCTGCGCCTAAAACAATGATGAAGATTGTTCTCCCTCAGGCATTCAAAATCACTATTCCCTCTTTAGTTAACCAGTTTATTATCACCGTTAAGGACACCTCTATCCTTTCGGTTATCGGTCTTAGCGAGCTTGTTAACAAGGCAAAAGTTTATGTCGGTGGAACCTATCGTTTCTTTGAAACATATATTCTTGTTGCCATTTTCTATCTCGTTCTGATTTCGATTCTTATGGTAATTTCAAAATTTGTGGAGAAAAAGTTTAAATATGACAAACGCTAATATTTTAGAAAAGAATCCTGAGGTTAAGGTTTCCGTCAAGGGATTACGCAAGAACTTTGATAAATTAGAGGTTTTAACAGGAATAGATATCGAGGTTAAGGAAGGCGAAGTTGTTTGCCTTATCGGTCCTTCGGGTTCGGGCAAATCAACCGTTCTTCGCTGCATCAATAAATTAGAGGAAGCCACAGGCGGAACAATTACAGTTAACGGCTATGAGATAACCAGTAAAAAGATTGATATAAATCTGGTTCGTCAGAATATCGGTATGGTTTTTCAGCAGTTTAATCTCTTTAACCATATGACAGTTAAGAAAAACATAATGTTTGCTCCTTTGACTCTTAAGAAAATGAGCAAAGAGGAAGCGGAAAAGACTGCAATGCAGCTTTTAGAGCGAGTTGGTCTTGCAGACAAGGCAGATGTTTATCCGCATCAGCTTTCAGGCGGCCAGAAGCAGCGCGTTGCTATTGCCCGCGCCCTTGCTATGAAACCTGATATTATGCTTTTTGACGAGCCTACAAGCGCGCTTGATCCCGAAATGGTCGGTGAAGTTCTCTCAGTTATGAAGGAACTTGCCGCTGAGGGTATGACTATGATAGTTGTAACTCACGAAATGGGCTTTGCACGCGATGTTGCAGACAAAGTTCTCTTTATGTCTGACGGCATTGTTGTTGAAGAAGGCACTCCTGAGGAGATTTTTGATAACCCCAAGGCTGACCGAACAAAAGAGTTCTTAAGTTGTGTTTTATAAAATTAAAAGACCTGCGTTATGGCTAATTCTCATAAGGATGTTTAACAGCAATGGTTTCAACACCATTGCTGTTTTTTATTATTCTTGCATAAGCTTTTTTAAATCTTGATATATATTGTGAATTATGCTAAAATAATTTAATATTATATAGGATTGGAGCAAAATATGAAATTTGGAATGAGAACACCAAGCATTAAAAAGAGTTTTAGTGCTAGAACTACTGGAAAAATAAAGAGAGAATTAAAGAAATCCATCAATCCTTTGTATAACAAAAAAGGTATGGGAGTAATTAACAACCCACAAAAATCAATTTACAATAAAGTTTATAATAAAACAACTTTTGGTGTTTCAGATTTAGTTTCTAATTCCAAGAATAAAAACACAAAAGATACCAATATTCCACAAGAATTAGATTATTTACTAAGATTGCAATATATGAGTTATGAGGATTTTACAGAAGAAGAATTAGATGCTATGAGTATTGAAGAACTTGCCGCAATACATAACAGAAATCAACATAGAAAAAGCTGCAAAATATTAGGTGTATTTTTCAAGATTTTTTCAATTTTAATTGCTATTATTTTTGGTTTGCCTAGTTTAGTTTCTTTGATAATCCCTTTATTTATTTTTGTAGTTATTGTATGTATCTTATTT
>JAZOQD010000069.1:0-6943 GCA_045655925.1 Acutalibacteraceae bacterium
TAATATTTATACACGTAAAAATTCCACACACAATTGCTTCTTTCCCCGGCAGCAAATTCATATTGCTTATCATTTATTTTTACCACATATACCGGAACATCGTAAGACAAGTCGATTGCCTGAATTTGCTTTTTAGTGTCCACCCAATCATAATCAAAAATATTCACACCAAACAGGTGCGTATTACCATCCACACCTGTTGTTTCTAACTGCCAGCTTTTGCTTTTCCATATTTTCATTTCGTATTCTCCTTTGCGGTTCGGCAAGATGAAATCAGCATGGCTCTTAACGAAGTACACTTTGCAGAAAGTGTTTTATGAGTTTGTTCGTCAATGTATTTTGTTCTGTACAAAAGTTCAAGCCAATAACCCGTTTCGCTTGCTTCTTTTAGGGCAATTTCAAGCTTGGAAACAAAATCCCTCTTTCCTTGTGCGTATTGAGCTTCATGTATTTGAACCCTCGACCTTTCGGATGCGAACCGAACGCTCTCCCAGCTGAGCTATAGGCCCATATAAACGAACGGTTTACCGCTCGTTACTTTGTTATATATCTTTTTTTGCGCTTTTTGCTCCTTAAGCCTGACCAGAGCAGGATAATAACCTGACCGGGAATACCTACTAAAAAGAACGGCCAAAGGTTAAATCCTAAAACAAGCATTAAAACAAAAAAGCAGGTTAAGGCCGACCACATAAGCAGAGAAATTATGAGAAAGTTTCTGCGGCGGTTGAACCAAAGAGTATTAAAAATGAGCCAAACTATCATCGAAACGGGAATAGCAAAAAGAAATGCTAACCAATGGTTTTGCTGATTTGAGGTTATAACATCAATATTGGTATAAACAAAGGTTGCAACAAACCAAACAAGAGTTATGCTTATAGCGGTTATTAGCATTCGGTTACGAAGTCTGCGGCCAGTGAATCGGCGGGTTTCTTCCTCTTCCTTTTCATGCTCCTCATTTATAAGATAGTCAACAGTGACAGAGAACATATCGGCTATTTCTTTTAAAACCGATATATCGGGAATAGATTCTGCGCGCTCCCATTTGGAAACTGCTTTATCGGAATAATTAAGCTTTTCAGCAAGTTCAATCTGGGTTAAATTGTTTCTTTTTCTAAGCTCGGTTATGTTCTTAGCAATAATAGGCTTCAAATCTCCCATTCTCTGACACCACCTTTCATTTAGCGTATTATACCATATAAGAAAGCTTATTTCAAGGGAAATTTTAATGCATTTCTACTACAAGTAGAGCCACTGTTTTTCAACTCTACTGCCCAAAAACCAACGGTATAACTGCTAAAATGAAGAGTCGAGTGACTTAAAATGGGATACATTGTATAATAATAAAGTCAAATGGCGGCAGTTAGCCGCAATTATGGAGGATATATTATGAGAGATTATGTTATTATCGCAGACTCTTCCTGCGATTTGCCCAAAGAAACAATCAAAAATTGGGGCATTGAATGTATTGAAATGAAATATCGCTTTGACGATGAGAATGCCGACCGCGGAAATTACGAGCTCACCGCCAAAGAATTTTATGACAAAATAAGAGGCGGAAGAAGCTCTAAAACCTCAGCTATCAATTCTGAGGAATTCAAGGAGTTTTTCACTCCCTTTTTAAAAGATGGTAAGGATGTTATTTATCTGAGTTTTTCTTCAGGGCTTAGCGCAACCTATAATTTTAGCGTAATTGCTTGTGAGGAATTAAAAGAACAGTTCCCTGAGCGCAAGATTATTTCGGTTGATACCTTGTGTGAATCTGCGGGCTACGGTCTTCTTGTTTATCTTGTTAAAAGCAAAGCGGATGCCGGTGCTAATATTGAGGAGCTTGCAGAATATGTTAAAGAAACGGGTCCTAAGGTTTCGCATTGGTTTACTGTTGATGACCTTATGCATTTAAAGCGCGGCGGAAGAATCAGTCCTACCGTTGCTCTGGCAGGAACAGTTCTCGGTATAAAGCCCATTCTTCATATGGATGATGAGGGCAAGCTTGTTAATGTTGAAAAGGTTCGCGGTAGAAAGGCTTCGTTTGAAAGGTTAGCTCAAAAGGTCGCAGAAACAGGTCTTGACCCTAAAAACAACCCTGTTTTCTTAAGCCATGGCGATTGCTATGATGATGCCATGCAGGTTGTTTCAATTTTAGAAAAGAAATATGGAATTAAGACCGAAAGCATTTCGGAAATCGGTCCCGTTATTGGTAGCCATTCAGGCCCCGGAACTATTGCCATCTTCTTCTTAGGCAAAGAAAGGTAATTATGCAAAGAACAAAATTATGTGACCGCCATTTGCCTGATTATACAAGGGCAGAGGAGATATTCAATATGGTAACGCATATCGTTGGCGGTGGAATAGGAATAGGCGTTCTTGTTATTTGCATTATATATTCCGCTCTTTTCCGTGATGCCTGGGCAGTGGTTTCGAGCTGTATTTATGGCGCTTCTATGGTTATTCTCTATACTATGTCGAGCGTCTATCACGGCCTAAAGCCGCCGATGGCGAAAAAAGTTTTTCAAGTTATAGACCATTGCACAATTTATTTCCTTATTGCAGGAACATATACGCCTATTGTGCTTTGCGCTATCAGAAGAATAGCTCCCGTAACTGCATGGGTAGTTTTCTCGGTTGTTTGGGGCCTTGCTGCTCTTGCAACAACGCTTACTGCAATAGACCTTAAAAAGTATTCTAAGTTTTCATTCGTTTGCTACATTGGCATGGGTTGGTGCATTTTGGGGGCGCTTAAAACAACTATTACCGCCTTAACTCCCGTTGGTTTTGGTTTTGTTCTTGCGGGCGGAATTGCCTATACTATCGGCGCTATATTTTATGGCTTTGGCAAGAAGGTAAGATACATTCATTCGGTGTTCCATATATTTGTGGTTTTGGGAAGCACTCTGCAGTTTGTTGGTATCATCGGATATGCCTTATAACTATTGATATTTCCTATAACTAATGTTAAACTAGAGAAAAGGGGGAATTATAATGGCAGAAATTAAAGTTACAAAGGATAATTTTAAAGCAGAGGTTTTAGAGTCTAACATACCTGTTTTGCTTGATTTTTGGGCAACCTGGTGTGGTCCCTGCCAAATGCTTGCTCCGGAGCTCGAAATAGTTGCTGAGGAGTTTGATGGCAAGATTAAGGTTGGCAAGGTTAATGTTGATGAGGAAAACGAGCTTGCCGCTGCTTTTCAGATTTCGAGCATTCCTACCATCGCTGTTATTAAGGACGGAAAGGTGTTAAACATATCGGTAGGATATAAGTCAAGAACCGAACTAAAAGCCCTGGTTGAAAATTTATAAATTAAAAGACCTATGAGCAGTTTTGCTCATAGGTCTTTTTTATTTACTCTAACTCGAACGCTCCAACGTAAAGCTGATAATATGTGCCCTTTTGCGCTAAGAGTGATTCGTGGTCGCCACGCTCAATAATCTCACCGTGATCCAAAACCATGATAACATCGGAATTCTTAACGGTTGAAAGCCTATGGGCGATAACAAATACTGTTCTACCCTCCATCAGCTTATCCATACCGCGCTGAACTATGGCTTCGGTTCGCGTATCAATAGATGAGGTTGCCTCATCGAGTATCATAACGGGCGGGTCTGCAACAGCGGCTCTTGCTATAGCAATCAACTGCCGTTGACCTTGTGAGAGATTACTGCCGTTGCCGGTAAGCAAGGTCCCATATCCGTTAGGAAGTCGGGTGATAAAATCATCAGCACCGGTTAGCTTTGCGGCGGCAATACATTCATCATCACTCGCTTCAAGACGACCGTAGCGAATATTATCCATAACCGTTCCGGTAAAGAGGTTGGTCTCCTGTAAAACGATGCCAAGGCTGCGTCTTAAATCGGATTTTTTAATCTTGTTTATATTGATTCCGTCATATCTTATCTTGCCGTCTGCAATATCATAGAAGCGGTTGATAAGGTTGGTAATAGTAGTTTTACCTGCACCCGTAGCACCGACAAAGGCGATTTTCTGACCAGGGTTTGCGAATACCGAAACATTCTTCAGAACCGGCTTATCCTCAGTGTAACCGAAATCAACCGAGTCCATCAAAACATCACCCTTAAGCTCGGTATAGGTCAATGTTCCATCAGAATGGGGATGCTTCCATGCCCAATGACCTGTGCGCTCATTGGTTTCCTCAATATTCCCATTTTCGTCAATCTTGCAGTTGACGAGGGTAACATATCCGTCATCGGTTTCGGGCTCTTCATCCATAAGTGCGAATATTCTTTCAGCACCTGCCATTGCCATAACAATAGAGTTGATTTGCTGAGAAAGCTGGTTGACATTTCCGGTAAACTGCTTGGTCATATTAAGGAACGGAACGATAATATCGATGGTAAATGCAAGACCTGAAAGGCTTACGTTGGGGATTCCTGAAACCAGGAAAACACCACCAATTGTTGCGCATGCAACATAAAGAATATTGCCAAGGTTCATATTTATTGGGCCTAAAATATTGGCGTAAGCGTGAGCCCTGAAGCTGTCGTTAAAGAGTTCATCGTTAATTTTATCAAAATTCTCTTTAACCCTCTCCTCGCGGCAGAAAACCTTGACAACCTTCTGTCCGTTCATCATTTCCTGAATATAGCCCTCGGTCTTACCGACTGCCTTTTGTTGACGGATAAAATATTTTGCCGAACCGCCGCCAACTTTCTTGGCAACGAATACCATAAGAAATATTCCTGCGATTATTACAAGCGTCATAAAAACACTGTAATAAAGCATAATAAAGAGAACCGATGTAACTATAACGGCTGATTGCAGAATGGTAGGCAATGACTGTGAAACAAGCTGACGCAGGGTATCGATATCGTTGGTATAATGGCTCATAATATCGCCGTGTTTATGAGTATCAAAATATTTAATGGGAAGGTTTTGCATACTCTGGAACATATTAACGCGCATTTTACTCAAGAAGCCTTGGGTTATATAAGCCATACATTGCGACTGAACGGTTGTAAATGTTATTGAGAACAAATATAAGACTATGAGAATTGTTACTATCGGCATAATTTCCTTACTTGCTACTGCCCAATTCAAATTGCCCTGCTCAAGATGCTCTATTATAATTGCAAAAACCTTTTGAATGAAAATGGCGGGGATTGATGAAACAACAGCCGAAAGAATTATAAACAATGCAACGATAGGAATCATAACGGGATAGGATTTAAAGAGAATTTTAATTATTCTCAGAAGAACCTTTCCGTTAAGCTTTTTACCCGGAGGTTTAGGTGGTCCATGTCTATGCATTTTCTTCACCTCCGTTTATTTGTTGCTCATAAACCTCACGATAGATTTCAGAGGTTTTCATAAGAGCTTCATGCTTGCCCATAGAATCTATTTTGCCGTTATCCATAACTAAAATAAGGTCAGCATCCATAACAGAGGAAATTCTCTGAGCAATAATAAGCTTGGTTGTATCCGGAATATATTCTCTGAACGCCTTTCTGATAAGGGCATCCGTTTTGGTATCAACTGCACTGGTTGAATCATCAAGAATCAGCACTTTAGGCTTTTTTAGTAATGCTCTTGCGATACAAAGCCTCTGTTTCTGTCCTCCGGAAACATTGGTTCCACCCTGTTCTATATATGTGTCATATCCCTTAGGGAAGGACATTACAAAATCATCTGCCTGAGCAAATCGGCAAGCTTCCACTATTTCTTCATCAGTTGCATTCTTGTTACCCCACAAAAGATTTTCTCTTATCGTTCCGGAAAAAAGCTGATTTTTCTGTAACACCATTGCAACTCCGTCACGAAGGGTTCTTAAATCGTATTCCTTAACATTACATCCGCCAACCAACACTTCACCTTCTGTAACATCATATAATCTCGGAATAAGCTGAACAAAAGTCGACTTACTTGACCCGGTTCCTCCGATTATTCCTACTGTCATACCAGACTTGATTCGTATGTTAACAGCTTCAAGTGCATACTTTTCCGATTCTTTTGAATACTTAAAACTTACATTTTTAAATTCAACAGAACCGTCTCTAATCTCATATACCGGATTCTCACCGTTTACTATAAGGGATTCTTCATCAAGCACTTCACATATTCTCTTCATTGATTCTAAGGACATTGATATCATTACATATATAACAGAAAGCATCATAAGTGACATAAGTATCTGCATTCCATATGTAAGAATTGCCGAGATGTGTCCCACATCCAAATCAAGTCCATAACTTGAAATAACCATATATGAGCCAAAAGACAATGCAAATACCATAATTATATACAGACATACCTGCATTATCGGCTGATTGAAGGCAACTATTTTCTCTGCTTTGGTAAAGTCAGCACAGATATCTCCCGCTGCTTTTTTAAACTTAGTCTTCTCATACTCTTCTTTTGCAAAGCCTTTTACTACACGCATTCCCCTGACATTTTCTTCAATAGACTCGTTCAACTTGTCATATTTCTTGAAGACTCTTCTGAATGCAGGCATGGCTTTATTGCTTACCCAAAATAGTCCCACGATAATTATAGGTACAGCAATTACAAATACAGATGCCAGCTTGCCACCCATTATGTACGACATGATTACGGAAAAGATGAACATAAACGGTGCCCTGATTGCAGTTCTTATACACATCATAAATGACATCTGAACATTGGCAACATCCGTAGTCATTCTTGTCACAAGGGATGATGACGCAAAGTGGTCCACATTCTCAAAGGAAAATCCCTGTATTTTGGCAAACAGATCATTTCTTAAATTCATAGCGAATCCCGAAGATGCTTTCGCACTGGTATATCCTGCCGTTCCACCGAAAGATAGTGACAAAAGTGCCATAAATATAAGAATTGCTCCTGTTACAAGTAATTCCTTTACTTCCATTCCTTCTTTAATTCCATTCATCAAATTAGCGGTAATAAACGGAATAAGACATTCAATTATCGCCTCACCTACCATAAGGAAGAAAG
>JAZOQD010000070.1:0-7617 GCA_045655925.1 Acutalibacteraceae bacterium
TCGTCAACAACCTCCGCATAGTCCTCTATGGTGAATCCCATGCTGCGGAAAATCTCTTCAACCTCACGGGTGGCAAGAGTTATGGGGTGATATGAGCCAAGCTCGTTTTTAAAGGAGAGCGTGGGATTGTATTTCTTCGCGTTTCTTACCTGCGCTGCGATAGCGGCATTTTTAAGTGCCTCTGGACTCATACCCAATTTCTGTGATACCAAAAGCAGCATTTTATCAAATTGGCTGTTATCCATTGAAATCACCTCGCATTTCTTATATAATGGATATCAATATAATATATGCGAGTTAATATTTTTAGATTACAGAGGTTTTAAATGCGAGTTTTGGTGTTTTCGGATTCCCATGGGTTTAATAGCCCGTTAGAAACGGCGATAGATTCCCACCCCGATATTGAACATATTATATTTTTAGGCGATGGGGTAGCAGGGGTAGAGGATATAAGGCGATTTTATAATAAGAAGTTCTATTTAGTTCGCGGCAACTGTGATTTTGCCTGTGACCTGCCGCTTATTGATACGCTCGTTTTAAATGGTAAAAAAATAATTTTCACCCACGGGCATACTTTAGATGTTAAATATACAACCGAACGCCTTTTTGAGTTCGCAAAGCAAAACAATGCAAATATTATACTTTTCGGGCATACCCATATAGCCCATTCGGAATATAACGACGGGGTGTATATTATAAATCCCGGTTCGATTTCGCGTTCAAGAAACGGGAAAAACAGTTATGCTATCATAGATATATTAGAAAACGGCATAATGCCGAATATAATAAAAATATAAGAGGCTTGGATTTCAATCCAAGCCTCTTAGCTTTATTTAATGTTTAGTGTTTCCATAAGTTTCTCGGCATATTCAGCATAACCTTTGGCGGTGGGGTGAACATTATCGGAACTGATTTCAACATCCCAATCTCTAACGCTTATAAACTTCGTATCGGAATATTTCTTTTCAGCTGCCAAAGCCGCTTTTTCAAAGCTATCGCGCCTTAAGCCGTCTTTGCTATCGGCATATGGCATAGGCAGATAAATCGGAGCATTGGGATAGAGGGCTCTGATTTTGCCGACAAATATATCAAAAGACTCTAAAAATCCCGGAACATTCTGCTCGGTAAAAAGCATATCATTGGTGGCAAGAGAAATGAATATGTAATCGGGAGTTTCTGCCTTAGATAAATCATAGGGAGTATGCTCTCCCAAAGCGATAGGAGCTTGCATATTATAAAACGCATCTTCCATACCCTCTCGTTTATCCTCAAGGGTTCTGTCACTCGGTCTGGGATAATATCCTCTGCCACGGCACAGAGCAAGACCGCCCTGGGCTATACAGGTATAATCACTGTTTGTTTCCTTTGGAATAACGCCTGAAAAGCCACAACCTGCATCAACAAGAGAGTCGCCAATGAAAAGATAATGCGTTTTGCGATTTGGAGCTTTAGTTATTTCGCCTTCAGTTTCAATGCCGCAAAACTCTAAAAAGTATCTTGTAGTAGTTTTGGCGATGCGGATAAGATGCGAATCGGAATCGTTTACAA
Source organism: Acutalibacteraceae bacterium (assembly GCA_045655925.1). GTDB lineage: Bacteria > Bacillota > Clostridia > Oscillospirales > Acutalibacteraceae > UMGS172. The sequence continues at coordinate 1,549 of JAZOQD010000070.1, forward strand.
TAACCGTAAGCTTATGAGATTTACCTTCGGTTGAAACATATTTCTCGCCATCAACAGTTACAAGATATTCTGCGTTAGGACCTTTGGTTACAATTGTGAATTCTTGCCCTTTAAATATGAATTCGACATAAGGGCGACACCAGTTGCCGATAAAAGCCTCATCGGTTTCTTGCCATCTTCCGTGGAAATTAAAATCATTGTTGTTTGCCTTTATAAAAGCCATAATATCACCCTTTATTTTTCTTTATAGTAAAGCATACAGTGGCAGTAGCCTTCAAAATCGGGGTCGGCTATCTGTTTGCGAAATTCTTCGCACATACAGATGTTTTCATCTACTTTCTGCAGTCTGCAAGGGCAGTATCCATCCTTTTTCTTTAAACCCTCGCGGATTTTTGCAACTACTTCTTTGTTTTCATTGAAACGAATTTTCATAAATTTACCTCTTTCGATCAAATAAAATCGTAGTTTATATAATTATAATATCTTTTCCCATATATTTCAACTTGTTTATTACAATTTTGTAGTTTGACTTTTGTCGGATTTGTATTATAATTGTCGTATAATTTATAATAGCGGAAGTGTGCATTTTTAAATGGTTATAAACAAAACTCAAAAAAATAAGACAACTGAACAGCAACCAATCAAGCTTACCAAGGGGAAAATTGCAAAGAGAATTGCAATCAGCTTTGGTGTGGTTATTTTTTGCATAGTTTTTGCGTTGGTTTCCTCTTTATTCGTAATTAGTTATGGACCGAGCGCAACATTAAGAGATATGTTGGTTGTTTCGGCTAAGCAGGCAAGTGCAACTAAATGGGTTCCCCATCTGTTCTTGAGCAAAGCTAAGGTGCAAGAGATAGTTGACAGTAGCTTTAAGATTGATAGCGATACCATTGATATAAGCGATATTGAGCAGTCTGCAACAATTGATATATGGGCTAAGAATCCTGATGGCATTTTTTATGAAACTATTCAGGCGCCAACCTCAAAAGCTTATATTATGCTCATAAAGGACCCTTCAAGAGTAAAGGTTGGTCTTGCATCGGATAACCTTACTGCCGGCGGCAGAGTTTACGATGTTGCAAAGCGTTATAATGCAGTTGCGGCTATAAATGGCGGAGAATTTGAGGATATCGGTGGAATGGGTGACGGTTCAACTCCGATGGGTCTTACCTATTCATCGGGCAACTGCGTAACTTCATCTTCAGGCGGTAGAACTTTTATAGGATTTGATAAAAACAATCGCTTGGTTGTTAAAAATTCGCTTTCTAAAGATAAAGCAGAATCTTTAGGTGTGCGTGACGGTGTTTGCTTTAAATATAAGAATGTTCTTATAAACAAAGAAGGCGACAGCGTTAAAATCCATTACCGCAATTCTGATAACAGCGTTGCGCAGAGAACCGCTATAGGTCAGGCTAACGATGGAACGGTTATCTTCGTTGTTACTGATGGCAGAACTGCAAGTAGTATTGGCGCAACATATAATGATGTTATAAATATTATGCTCTCTTATGGCGCTGTTAATGCAGGAATGCTTGATGGAGGGTCGTCATCAGTCATGTATTACCGGGATTATATAACAAAATATAACGTTGATACATCTAAACTTGATAGCAATCAAAAAAAGGGAATTGTTTGCCAATATAGAGCATTTTCTGAGCCCAGAAAAATCCCCACCTTCTTTATCGTAACAGAGGAGGGCACAAAATGAAAAAACTGAGTTTGTTTTCTAAAATACTCCTTGGTGCTGTAAGCCTCTTCTTAGTTATGCTTATCGCATTTTTATGCGTTTTATGGAACTGGTTGAGTGCTTATGAAGTATCGCTCTCAAAGAATATTGCCGCAGCGGTTGTCAAGGATATTGAAAGCGGAAGCCTTGACTTAAAAGCAGTTAAAAAAACCGATTTCGATTTGGAAACTGATATTAAGGCATATTTTGAAAAGTTTAAAGGCAAGGAAATCGGGGTTTTTAAAACCGCAGGTTCTGATAATGTTGATAATACCTTTGTTTTAAAATCCGGCGATGAAAGAATTGCCACCGTTTATGTTAAAGAAAGCGGGGAAAAAGGAAGTTTCGGCTTCACTGAATTCCAATTAGAGTCAATAAATATATCTTCAAAAACCGAAAAATTAACCATAAAAGCCCCCAAAAGCTACAAGGTGCTCGTAAATGGTGTTGAGGTTGGCAGTAAGTATATATCAAATGAGACTTCTGTTGATCCCTTAGCAGAATTTTTGCCCAAGGATGTTGAACCTGTTCAGTATGTTGAATATACCGTTTCCAAACCCATTTTTTTCAATGGTGTTTCGGTTTCTGACGGCAAAAAGACCGAGCAGGTTACTTTAAATGAGAACGAAGCGGTTTATGCCGTAAAACCCTTTAGCCAGTCTGAGTTATCAGATGTTCATTCAGAATTTATAACAAGTGCTATGAAGGCCTATTCCTATTATCTCTTTGAGAAAAAGGATTTTTATACTGTTACCCCGTATTTAGAACATGGCTCGCCGTTCTATAAAAAGTCTGCAACAATTGATAACAATTGGGTAAGAGGTCATAGCGGCTGCAAGTTCCAAAATATATCAATAACCGATTTTTATGAATATGATAAGAATACTGTTGCCTGCCATTTTAAAATGGATGTTGTTATGAACAGATGGGGCAAGGGTGAATACCGCGATAAAATAGATATGACTCTTATTTTAAGGAATAAAGGCAACGGTTATAAAATATATAATTCTATGTCGGTTGCTGAATAAGGTTTGGGAGGTCAAACTATGAGAGTTTGTGTTTACGGCGCGGCTAGTAACAATATAAACCCCGAATTTTTAAGCGAGGGTGAGCTTTTAGGCTCTGCTTTGGCTAAAAAAGGCATCTCGGTTGTTTATGGCGGCGGTGCATCAGGTCTTATGGGTGCTGTTGCAAGAGGTGTTTACAAAGAAAAAGGCGAACTTATTGCTGTTGTTCCTTCGTTTTTTAATGTTGACGGCGTTTTGTTTGAGCACAGCACTGAAACCATTTTTACCGAAACAATGAGAACAAGAAAACAAAAAATGGAGGAACTTTCTGATGCCTTTATTATCACTCCCGGTGGAATAGGCACCTTTGATGAGTTCTTCGAAATTTTAACTCTGCGCTCGCTTAATAGGCATAATAAGCCTATTTTAATACTTAATACCTTAGGGTATTATGACAGTATGATTTCAATGTTGGAGCGTGGCAAAGAGGAAGGTTTTATAACTAAGATGCTTGATTTCCTTTTTGTTTCCGATTCGGTTGAAGAAATAGTGGAGCATTTGTAAAATTAAAAACACGGTGGTTGCCCACCGTGTTTTTTTATATTCAGAATTCTATATTCGCGTCTTTACGCATTGCTTCTAAAAGTCGGTTAACCTTAAGCGAGGTGTCTAACAGCTTATCAATCTCACCTTTATATTGGTTATAATCTTCGATATATCGGGCAAAATCTCCCGCCTCATAGCTCATAAGAGTTATTTTGTCTTGGTCGGCGCTGAGAGTTTCGGTTGTGCCTTCTTTTAAAATAAGCTTCATATCGGTTAATTTTGAAATAGAGGGGATAACTATTGTTCCCTTATCACCCGCGATTTCAGAGCCTATGCGGCTATCGGCAGTCTTAGAATAGGTAAGGGTTACAGAGAAATCATTATATTCAAAAATGCTTTGACCCGAGCCGTCAATAGATGTCCACAGTTTGCGGCAGGTGGTTTTTGTATTTATCGGCTCGCCGAAAAAATAAACGGCAGGGTAAACACAATATACCCCAAGGTCCATAAGTGCGCCTGTTGCCATTTTTGGATTAAAAATGTTTTCTAGTTTTCCGCTAAGCAGGCTGTCATATTTGCTTGATCTTTGAGAAAAATCAAAACGCGCATGGCTTATAGTTCCGATTTTATTTATCGCACCTTCTAATGCCTTTAAAGAGGGTAAATGCATTGCCATAAGCGCTTCCATTAAAACAAGCTTGTTTTCTTCTGCAATTGCTATAAGTTCCTTTAACTGCTTTTTTGTAACGGTTATCGGCTTTTCGCAGATAACGTGCTTACCGTTTTTCAGCATAAGCTTACTCTGCTCAAAATGGAAAACATTTGGGCTCGCAATGTAAACGGCATCAATTTCTTTGTCATTAGCCAGAGCGTTTAAATCGGTATAAACTTTTTCAGCTTGATGCTTTTCGGCAAATCTTCTGCCTTTTTCTTCATCTCTTGAATAAACCGCTGATAGTTTTAGTTTGCCGGTGGTTTTAGCACCACCGATAAATGCATCGGTTATCCAGCTTGTGCCTATTGTGGCAAAATTTATCATTTGTTATCACCTCAAGCCAAGTTTTGTCCATTTTTTATGCCCTTATGACTTGTATTATAAGCGTTTTGCGTTTAAAATACAAGTAAAGGATTTTAGGGGGACTTTATGAAACTCGGTGTCTTTACAACGTTAATGAGCAATAAACCTTTAAAAGATGCGCTTGATTATTTTGCATCTATTGGTATTGAGGCAGTTGAAATCGGTTGTGGCGGATATCCCGGCAAGGCTCATGCCGACCCCGATATTTTACTTAACGATGAAACCAAATTCCAAGAGTTTATGAAAACCATTAAGGATAGCGGCCTTGCTGTCAGCGCTTTAAGCTGTCATGGCAATCCTATTCATCCCAACAAGGAAATTGCTGCAAGGCATAAGAAAATTTTCGAGGATGCTGTTTTACTTGCTGAAAAAATGGGTATTAAACGGATAAACACCTTTTCGGGCTGCGCGGGTGACTGCGAAACCGCAAAATATCCCAACTGGGTAACTTGCCCTTGGCCTGATGATTTTATAAAAATCCTCGATTGGCAGTGGAATGAGGTGCTTATTCCTTATTGGAAAGAGGCGGTTGAGTTTGCAAAGGCTCATGGCGTTGATAAAATTGGACTTGAGCTTCATCCGGGATTTATGGTTTATAACACCGAAACTCTTTTAAAATTAAGAGAAGCGGTCGGCCCGGAAATTGGCGCCAATCTTGACCCGAGCCATCTTATATGGCAACAGATGGACCCCACTTTAGTAATAAAAGAGCTTGGTAATGCTATTTTCCATTTCCATGCAAAAGACACAAGAGTTGATAAGTATAATACCGCTAAAAACGGCGTTCTTGATACAAAGAGGTATTCAGAACTTGCCGATAGGTCGTTTATTTTCAGAACGGTTGGCTATGGAAACGGCGAAAGTTTTTGGCGCGATATTATCTCTGCTCTTAAAACGGCAGGGTATGACTATGTTGTAAGTATAGAGCATGAGGATGCCCTTATGAGCAAAAACGAGGGCTTGGAAAAAGCTGCGGATTTTTTAAACAATTTACTTATTAAAGATACAGCAGGAGAAATGTGGTGGGCATAATCGTTGATAAAAGTATAATTAAATCTATCAATATATTGCACTTTCCTTTAATTGATTCGACCAATCTTGAAGCTAAAAGGCAGATAATGCTTGGCGCTAAAACGCCTATGCTTATTATCGCCGATGAGCAGTCAAACGGCAGGGGAAGACTTGGCAGAAGCTTTTATTCTCCTAAAGATACAGGCCTTTATATGTCCTATTGCTATAAGCTTTCTAATGATATTGCCGATAACCTGTGCGTTACCGCTTTGGCGGCGGTTGCAACTGCCAAGGCAATAGAAAAGCTGTCTAATAAAGCGCCGCTTATAAAATGGGTTAATGACCTTTATCTTGAAGATAAAAAGGTTGCAGGAATATTAACGGAGGCCATAACCGATAACGAAGGGAACACGGTTATTATTATTGGCATAGGGGTTAATATAACAACTGAGGATTTCCCGCCTGAAATAAAGAATATTGCGGCGTCAATAGGGGAAATAAGCAGCGAGAAGCTGGCGTTTTTAATAACCGAAAATCTGTCTCGGCTTGTTGATGCTTTGCCTGACAGAAGCTTTATGGATTATTACAGAGAGCGCTCATTAGTTTTGGGTAAAGAGGTGCAATTTACCTTTAACTCGGTAACCAAGATAGGAACGCCGATAGGAATTGACGATAACGGCGCGCTGAAAATCAAACTGCAA
>JAZOQD010000071.1:0-2413 GCA_045655925.1 Acutalibacteraceae bacterium
AATGCTCGGCTCTAACCCGATTGCACTTGCGATGCCTGCAGAGCCCTATGATTTCTTCTTTGATGCTTCTACCACCGTTGTAACCCGCGGCAAGCTCGAAATTTATAATAAACTTGGCAAACCCCTTCCTGAAGGCTGGGCACTCAATGCTCAGGGTAAGGGTAGCACCGATGCTAAAGACGTTCTTGCAAATATCGTTGCTAAAAACGGCGGCGGAATTATGCCTCTTGGTGGCGAAACCGAGCAGAGCGGCTCTCATAAAGGCTATGGCTACGGTATGTTCTGCGAAATCTTTACCTCTATTCTTTCAATGGGTATGACCTCTAATCATACTCATACCAACGGCAAGGGCGGCACCTGCCACGGCTTTATTGCTATTGACCCCAACATTTTCGGCGATGCAGATGCTATCAAAGAGCATCTTTCGACCTTCTTGAAAGAGCTTCGCGAGTCTCCGAAATCAGAGGGTGCTGACAGAATCTATACCCATGGCGAAAAAGAAATCTTTGCCAAGGCTGACCGCCTTAAAAACGGCATCAATGTTAATATCAACACCGTTGCAGAGATGTTTGAAATGTGCAAATATGTTGGTCTTGACCCCGCCCAGTATCTCGGCGATGTTAAGTTTGAAAAAGCTGCTGACAGCTCCTATAAATAATTAAGGGGAATTTGAAAACGGATATTAAAAAAGTTGCACTAGAAAAGCATTATGAATGGGCAGGTAAGCTTGAGGTTACCTCAAGAACTCCCGTAACAAACAAGGAGCAGTTATCTATTGCTTATACCCCCGGCGTTGCAGAGCCCTGTCTTGAAATCAATAAGGATTACAACAAGTCTTTTGAGCTCACTCGCAGATGGAATATGGTTGCCGTTATTACCGACGGAACTGCGGTTCTCGGTCTTGGCGATATTGGTCCTGAAGCAGGTATGCCGGTTATGGAAGGCAAATGCGTTCTCTTTAAAGAATTTGCAGATGTTGATGCTTTCCCTCTTTGCATTCGTTCTAAAGATGTTGACGAACTTGTTCGCACAATTTATCTTATTTCGGGTTCATTCGGTGGAATTAACCTTGAGGATATTTCTGCTCCCCGTTGCTTTGAGATTGAAAGAAAGCTTAAAGAGCTTTGCGATATCCCCGTTTTCCACGATGACCAGCACGGAACTGCTGTTGTTGTTGGCGCGGCATTGCTTAACGCTCTCCGTTTAACCAAAAAGGAAATCGGCGAGATTAAATGCGTTATAAACGGCGCAGGCTCGGCAGGTATTGCTATCGGTAAGCACCTTTTAAAGCTTGGCGTTAAAAATCTTACAATGGTTGACCGCTTTGGTATCATCTGCGAGGGTATGGAGGGTCTTAACCCCGCCCATGAAGAGATAGCCAAGGTTACCAACCGCGAAAAAATGATGGGCACACTCGCAGACGCTATGAAGGGTGCAGACGTATTTATCGGTGTTTCTGCTCCCGGCGTTGTTTCGGAGGAAATGATTAAATCAATGAACTCCGATGCTATCGTATTCCCGATGGCAAACCCCGTTCCCGAAATTATGCCTGATTTGGCTAAGGCCGCAGGCGCAAGAGTTGTCGGAACCGGCCGTAGTGACTTCCCCAACCAGATTAACAACGTTATGGCATTCCCCGGAATCTTCCGCGGAGCGCTTGATGTCAGAGCATCTGATATTAACGAGGAAATGCAGATGGCAGCATCGCTTGCTATTGCAGAGCTTGTTTCTGATGAGGAGCTCTCAGAAGAATACATTATGCCTTTCGCTTTTGATGAGCGCATCGGCAAAGCAGTTGCCGCAAAGGTTGCAGAGGCTGCAATTAAAACCGGCGTTGCAAGAATAAAGAAATAATCAAAACAAAAAAGACCTATGGCTCGCAAAGAACCATAGGTCTTTATTTTTATGCAGTGGCAGCCATCGGCCGTCCGTTCTTTATATCTCCGGGTAATCTAAATCCTTTGGAGTTCCAATTATATAATCTGCCGATACACCTAAATATAAACAAATTTCCTTTAAATATGTTACCGGCATTACATTTATACCATTCTCATATCTGGAATATTGCTGTTGTTTTATTTTTAAATGGTCTGCTATCTCTTTTTGTGTAATGTTTTTACTTTCTCTTATAAACTGTATTTTTTCATTGTAATACATCTTCTTTCACCTCAAAAAAATTTTACCGCCTTTTACAACAAAAGTGTTGACTTTTCAACATATCTGTTGTATTTTAATTTTAACAACTTATTTGTTGTTTTAAAAATATATTATGAGGTGCAATTATGAAAAAAATACTTGATGAATTATGGTTCGGAAATATAAATCCGACCGAGCAGTCATATATTCTCACACCCGAGATGAAGCAACTACAGGAGCTTATGTGGAGAAACAGAGATAAACTTGAAAACTCACT
>JAZOQD010000072.1:0-8699 GCA_045655925.1 Acutalibacteraceae bacterium
CCAAGAGTGACTACTGTCAGGAATGCGGATTCGATGGCGAGATTCTTATTAAGAAGGATGACGACGGAAAGCTCGTTTGGGAATGCCCCAAGTGCGGAAACCGCGACCAGAATAAGATGAATGTTGCAAGAAGAACCTGCGGCTATATTGGAACTCAGTATTGGAATCAGGGAAGAACTCAGGAAATTCAGGAAAGAGTGCTCCATCTGTAATTAGAAAATCGCGCTGACCTACCGGTTGGCGCGATTTTAATAGAGGTTATTATGAATTACGCAAAGATAAATAAAAATGATATTGCAAACGGAATAGGCGTCAGAGTTACGCTGTTTGTTTCGGGTTGCACCCATTATTGCAAGGGTTGCTTTAACAGCGAGGCTTGGGATTTTGATTTCGGCGAACCGTTTACCGAGAAAACCGAGCTGAAACTTATAGAAGCGTTATCGCCCTTTTATATTGACGGGTTAACACTTTTGGGCGGCGAGCCGTTTGAGCCTCAAAACCAGCGCGCGTTGCTGCCGTTTCTCAAAAAGGTTAAAGAGCAGCTACCTAAAAAAGATATTTGGTGCTTCTCGGGTTATACTCTCGATGAGTTAACGGGCGAATCAAGAGCAAGATGCGAGGTTACCGATGAAATGCTCTCGCTTATAGATGTTTTGGTTGACGGAGAGTTTGTTGAGGAGTTAAAGGATATTTCCTTGAGGTTTAAAGGCTCATCAAATCAAAGATTGATTGACCTTAATAAAACTCGCGAAAAAGGCGAAATTGTTATCTGGAACGATAAAGAATAAAATAAACCCCACCTTGCGAGGTGGGGTTTTTATTGTTATTACTGTTTTTTAAGAACCTTTATTACTCTTGTTATTGCGGTTGCAAGAATTAAGTTAACACCGAGCTCTACAAGGAAGTTAACGCCTGTAAGACCGAATACTATAAAGCTCATAATCTCGGTTCCGCCTGCCATGCTAATAAGCGCTTCTTTAAAGAAAACGAGCATCGCGGCAACGAAAAGACCTGTATTAACAACGGGGCAAACAATGCCCGAAGTAATAACTGCGGCAAGTGAGTTTTTCTTGGCAACAAGCTCATAAATAAGACCTGCTAAATAACCTGCAACGGTGGTTTTAAGTATTGCAACAAGGAAAATTATAACGGGATGATACTGTGCGAGCATAAGCACAAATCCGCCATCAAGTCCAAATGCACCTAAAACCGCAATAACAATGCCTAAAACCGTTCCAACAAATGCGCCGAACCGTCTGCCGTAAAGCGCGGCGCCGATAATTATGGGCGCCAGAGCCAACGTTATATTAACGGGGCCGAATTTGATAAATGTGGCTATAAGCTGCAAAACAACTACTATTGCGGCAAATAAGCCATACGCCGATGCTTTTTTACTGTTCATAGTTTAACCTCCTGCTACTGTTCGTTTTTGATACAGTGCAAATATATTTTTAAAGCGGCAGTTGTTTATTCCTGCATTCAAAAAGTAATGCGGAAAACCACCAATTTAAAGCGAATTTAAAATTCAAGCCTTGTTCTTATTATAGATTATACGAAGGCCGTCGAGCAAAAGATTATCGTCGGTAATGATTTCGCGGCTTGAGAATTTGACAACCTCAGGAGCCAAGCCACCGGTTGCGACAACCGTTGCTTTAAGACCTAATTCCTTTTCAATTTTATCAACCATACCGTCAATCATAGCGGCGGCACCGACAACGATACCCGATTTCATACAATCGGCAGTATTGGTTCCGATAACGCTTTTGGGTGCCTCAATGCTGACCGACGGGAGCTGAGCTGTTTTTGTGGCAAGAGCCTCCAATGTCAGCTTCACTCCTGCGGCTATAGCGCCACCCAAAAACTCGCCGTTTTGACCCAAAACCGATATAGTTGTTGCGGTCCCAAGGTCAATTATAACTGTAGGAGTGCTGTATTTCGCAAGTGAACCAACTGCACCTGCGGCAAGGTCTGCGCCTAACTGAGCAGGGTTATCAATCTTTATATTAAGCCCCGTTTTAACTCCGGGTCCCAACATCATAGGCTGGATGGAGAAAAGCTTTTCGATTGCTCTTTTAACTGCACTTCCGACGGCGGGAACAACCGAGCAGATGGCGGCATCAGTAATCTCGCTGCGACCAACCTCATAGATATGCAGAACATCGCGAATTTCAATAGCATATTGGTCGGCAGTTCTTTTTGAATCGGTAGCAAGACGGGCGGTGAACTTTAAATTTTCGCCCTCAAATCCGCCGATTGTTATATTTGTGTTTCCGATATCGATACAAATAAGCATCTTTTAAAAACTCCTGTTATCTAAAAACAAAATAGTAAAGAATGAGTATTATACCTAATATAACTCGGTAGTAGCCAAACGGCTTGAAATCGCGCTTTCTGACATAGCCAACAAGGAACTTGATAGCAAGCATTGAGGTTACAAAGGCAAACACCATGCCTATAAGCAAAACTACGATTTCGGTGGTGGTCATCATTGCGGCCTCGCCTTCAATAACATCAAGACCGTATTTAGCACACTTTAATAAGCTTGCGCCGAACATAACGGGGATAGCCAGGAAGAACGAAAACTCTGCGGCAACTGTTCTTGAGCAACCGAGCAGCATAGCGCCGATAATGGTAACGCCCGAGCGAGAGGTGCCGGGGATAAGGGCTAATAACTGAAATGCGCCGATAAGCAATGCGGTTTTGTAGGAAAGACCTGAAATATCATTGATTCTCGGCTCTTTTCTTTTAACCGATTCAATAACTATGAATATAATACCGTAAACAATGAGCATTATTGCAACGGTGGGGAAGTTATAAAAATACTTATCAAGCAAATCATCAAAGGGAAGGCCGACAATTGCTGCAGGTAAGCAGGCAATTATAACCTTAAACCACATCTCCCAGGTTGACTTCTTAGCTGCGAAATCCTTTTTAGGAGAAAACGGATTAAGCTTATGAAAATAAAAGAAGATAACGGCAAGAATTGCGCCTAATTGTATAACAACTCTAAACAATTCAAAAAAATCGGGGTTACTTGAGGATTTCCAGAAAAGTTCCTCAAAAAGAATAAGGTGACCGGTGCTGCTGATGGGCAACCACTCGGTAATTCCTTCTATAATTCCGTAAACAATACTTTTAATAATTTCAATTATAAGCAATTAAAACACCTGCCTCAGCTTTATTTTATACTAATATATGCGTTTTGTCAAAGTTTTTACTAATATTATCAGTAACATAAATCATCTGCCTGAATAAAATATAACAGAAGCCTGGCGCAAAGATAGGAATTGTCGATGCTGCCGGTTCAATTTTAGGGGGATTTTTATGGCAGATATAAAGCAAAATTGTCCAACAGGGTCGTCTTCCTTTAAAGAGGCGGTCTGCATCGATGCCGGCAGAGTTTATGATTCTTGCTGCGACAGAGATTGTTTAACTGATTTAAGGTTGCATTTCAGTCCGAGCGACCAATGCCTTGTTTCTGATGCGGTAAGCGTTAAAATCCGCTCAGCTAAGGTTATAGATGTTGCAATAGACATCGAGCCTGTTACCTTTAACAGAGGATACTATTCCTGCGACCTTACATTCTTCTTTCTTGTTGATGTGGATGTTTATTCCGCACCGCACACCTGCCCCAATACCGTTCACGGCGTAGCCTTCTATACTAAAAAGGCTATACTTTACGGCGGCGAGGGCAGCGTTAAAATCTTTACTAATGAATATGTTTCGGATGATGAGTGTTCTAACCGTCAGTCTGTTTGCTCAGGCAACAGCCCTAAGTGCGTAGTTCAGGCGGTTGACCCGATAGCGTTATCGGCAAGACTTGGTTGCGCTAAGGATTGCTGCGATTTACCCGGATATATTCCTGCTTGCATTTGCAAGTGCATTGGTGGATCAATAGAGTCTAATGTGGCGCCTTCTGATAACGCTGTATTTGTCACCTTGGGACTGTTTACAGTTATTCAGCTTGTTCGCAATGTTCAGATGCTTATACCGGTATATGACTTCTGCATACCCGAGAAGCAATGCGATTGCACAACTGACACACCCTGCGATGTTTTCCGCAAAATACAGTTCCCAACCGATGACTTTTTCCCGCCTCGCCCTTGCGATGAGAATGCTTGCGATTGCGACGAAGATTAAGGTTCCTTCTAAAACGCCCGGCAGATGCCGGGCGTTTTTTATTTTTGGCTCATTATATGTTGCAACAGGTCGATTTTTGTGCATTTTTAATAAATATTAGTCAAAAGGAACATATAACTCAATGTAAAATCGCTAAATTCGAGGTTGAAATTGCAGGATAATAATGGTAAAATATATAGTAGGATAATATATTGAGTGAAAATAGTGTAATAATATTAAGTAAGTCTTTGTATTTATTTATTGGAAGGTTTTGCCCTTTATTTTGGACAGGTTATGTTTAGTAAAAATCGGTTAATCCGAAAGAAATAGAAGGAGTGACAGTTTGTGAAAAAAACAGAGTGTCTGGCAATGCTGCTTGCCGGAGGACAAGGAAGCCGTCTCGGCGTGCTTACAACGCGTATAGCAAAGCCGGCGGTGCCTTATGGCGGAAAATACAGGATTATAGATTTCCCGCTTTCAAACTGCATCAATTCAGGTATTGATACCGTTGGCGTTTTAACCCAGTATCAGCCCCTTGAACTGAATGACTATATCGGTTCCGGTAAGCCCTGGGACCTTGATAGACTTGACGGGGGAGTTCATATCCTTCCGCCATATCAGAAGAGCAAGGGCGGTGACTGGTATAAGGGAACTGCCAACGCAATTTATCAGAATATTCCTTTTATCAGCCGTTATGAGCCTGAGTATGTTTTAGTTCTTTCGGGCGACCATATTTATAAAATGGACTATAGTTTAATGCTTGATGTTCATAAAGAGCGTAACGCGGACTGCACCATTGCGGTTATTGAGGTTCCTATGGAGGAAGCATCAAGATTCGGCATTATGAATGCTGATGAATCGGGCAAAATATATGAGTTCGAGGAGAAACCCAAGAATCCTAAGAGCAACTTAGCTTCAATGGGTATTTATGTTTTCTCCTGGGATAAGCTCAAAAAGTATCTCATTGAAGATGAGGCTGACCCTGATTCATCTAACGATTTTGGAAAGAATATTATTCCCAAGATGTTAGATGATGACCAGAATATGATAGTTTACCGTTTCAATGATTATTGGAAGGATGTCGGAACTATTGACTCACTTTGGGAGGCAAATCTTGATCTGCTTGACCCCAAGGTAAAGCTTGACCTTTCTGACCCCGATTGGAGAATCTACTCGAGAACACCTTCGGCGCCGCCACAGTATATCAGCGATAAGGCCAAGGTTCAGAACTCGCTCATAACTGAGGGCTGTGATGTTTCGGGCAAGGTTGAATTCTCCATTTTGTTCGATAATGTTAGAGTAGAAGAGGGCGCAACCGTTAACTCATCGCTTATTATGCCGGGTGCTGTTATTAAAAAGGGCGCATCGGTTCAGTATGCTATAGTTGCCGAAAATTGCGTAATCCAAGAGGGCGCAAATGTTGGTCAAAGACCAGAGGAGACCGAAAACCTAGATAACTGGGGCGTTGCCGTTGTTGGCGCCGATTTAACGGTTGGCAAAAACGCTAAGGTTAAGGCTTCTGTGATGCTATCAGCCGATGTGAAGGAGGGCGAAACTGTTGAGAAGTAATAAAATATTAGGAATAGTTTTCCCCAATGTTCATGATGAGCTTATGGGTGAATTGACAGAGCGCAGGTCAATGGGTTCGGTGCCCTTCTGCGGAAGATACCGCCTTATAGATTTTTCGCTTTCAAACCTTGTTAACGCAGGTATTTCAACTGTTGGTATTGTCACTAAATATAACTATCAATCGTTAATGGACCATATCGGAACAGGTAAAGCCTGGGACCTTGACCGCAAGAGCGGCGGTCTCTTCTTCCTGCCCCCGTATTCTAATAATGATGCCAAAATTTATAAAGGCCACTTGGACGGACTGGCAGGTGCAATGCACTTCCTTAAGAGCTCAAAGCTCCGCTATGTTGTGCTTTGTGATGCCGATGTTATATCTAACTTTGATTTATCCGATATGATAAATAAGCATATCGAGAGCGGTGCTGATGTAACTATTGCCTATAAAAAGGGCAAGATGCCGCTTAACCACCATGATGTTATGGCATTCATTTTAGACGGCGATAAAATAACCGATATAACCTTTGCAGCTCCCGAGCAGAAGGATTGTAACTTCAGCCTTGATATAACCGTTATGTCAAGAGAAAAGCTTATCGAAATCGTTAAATACGGTTATGAGCATAATTTAACCAGTCTTTCAAGAGATATATTCCAGAAGGCTTACAATGACCTTGATATGCGCGGTTATGAAGTTACAAGCTATGCCGCAGTTATGGATAGCCCTGAAAGCTATGCAAGAATAACTGCAGAGGTTGTTGGCAATGCTGATATAAGAAGGCAGTTGTTCTTGAGCGAGCGACCCGTTTTCACTAAAATAAGAGATGATATGCCCACCCTTTACGGTCTTGACAGCGCGGTTAAAAACTCGCTTATTGCTGATGGTTGCGTTATTGAGGGAACCGTTATTAACAGCGTTCTTTTCAGAGGTGTTAAGGTAGGTAAAGGCGCGGTCGTTGAAAACAGCATTGTTATGCAGGATTCGGTTGTTATGGAAAATTCCGAGGTGCAGTATGTAACATTGGATAAAAAGGTTACTGTTGAGGCAGGAAAAACCTTAAGAGGAACTTCAATTTATCCGATTTATGTCAGAAAAGGTGCAAAGGTCTAAAATTTGGAGGAATAATAAATGAAGGTTTTATATGCAACAAGTGAGGCTTATCCCGTAGCTATGTCGGGAGGGCTTGCCGATGTTGCAGGAGCCTTGCCTAAGGCTCTTCGCAAACGCCTTGTCGGTTGCCGCGTTGTTCTGCCTCTTTACGAGGATGTAAGTGATGAAATCAGAGCCAATATGCGCTTTATCAAAAGCATCACTGTTCCTGTTTCCTGGAGAAGACAGTATTGCGGTATTTTTGAGGCAAAGATAGGCTCGGTTATATATTATCTTTTGGATAATCAGTATTATTTCAAGCGCAAGGGACTTTACGGCCATTATGATGATGCAGAGAGATTTGCATTTTTCTCAAGAGCAGTGCTTGAAATGCTTCCGCATATTTCTTTTAAGCCTGATATTATTCATTGTAACGATTGGCAGACCGCTATGGTGCCCGTTTATCTCGATACAATTTATCGCAAAGATGCGGCTTATAAGGATATAAAAACTGTATTTACCATTCACAATATTCAGTATCAGGGTAAATACGGCAGTGAAATCATCGGAGATGTTTTGGGTCTTCCTGAGGATACTGCGCATTTAGTTGAATATGACGGCTGCGTTAACCTTATGAAAGGCGCAATCGAATGCTGCGATAAGCTGACAACCGTTAGCCCGACCTATTCTGAGGAGATAAAGGACCCTTGGTTTGCACATGGGCTCGAAAATATCATAAAGGAGCGCGAGTTTAAGCTTTCGGGAATTGTTAACGGTATTGATACTGAGGTTTATGATCCCGCTGTAGATGATATTATCTATGAAAACTATTCATCAGAGGATATCAGCGGCAAGGCAATAAATAAGGCAAAATTGCAGGAGGAGGCGGGTCTTCCCATCAGAGCCGATGTTCCTGTTATTGGTATTGTTTCGCGCTTGGTTTCACATAAGGGCTTTGACCTCGTTAAATATGTTTTCGGCGAAATGGTTTCTAAAGATGTTCAGTTTGTTATTTTGGGAAGCGGAGAATGGGAGTTTGAAACCTTCTTTCATAATATGGCGAAGGCCAACAGTGACAAGGTTTATATGAAACTTGGCTTTGTTCCCAGTTTTGCAAGGAAAATCTATGCCGGCGCAGATATATTCCTTATGCCCTCAAAGAGCGAACCTTGCGGACTTGCTCAGATGATAGCGCTTCGCTACGGAACTATTCCCATAGTTCGCGAAACAGGCGGCCTTAAAGATACCGTTACTGACAGCGGTGATAACGAGGGCAACGGCTTCACTTTCCAATCTTATAACGCTCATGATATGGCGAGAGCTGTTGAGCGCGCCGTTGAGGGTTATAGCGACAAAGAGGGCTGGAACGTTTTAGTTAAAAGAGCAATGGAGTGCGATAACAGTTGGGGCAAATCTGCTAACAACTATATTAAGCTTTATAAAGAGATTTTAGATAAATAAAGGGGAAACAAAAATGGTTAAACACGTTATTCTTTGGCAGATTAAAGATGAGTTTTCTATAGAAGAAAAAGAAAAAATAAAAAAAGAGGCCAAGGAATCATTAGAAGCCTTAGCGGGTAAGATTGATGGGTTGTTGGAAATTAAGCTTAATATTGTAGGCTTAGAGTCCTCCAATGCTGATATGATGCTTGACAGCTCGTTTGAAAGCGAGGCCGCACTTAAAGGTTACGCTATTCACCCCGAGCACGTTAAAGCGGCAGATACCTTTGTTCGTCCCTTTACAAAGAGCAGACTTTGTCTTGATTTTGAAATTTAAATGCATAAAAAAGCGCCCGTTTGAAATCTTCAAACGGGCGCTTAATTTTTGTATTTAATTAAAGGTTTTCTGCTTCAAATTTCTTAAGGAACTCTACTAAGGTTTCAACACCCTCATAGGGCATAGCATTGTAGATAGAAGCGCGCA
>JAZOQD010000073.1:0-2821 GCA_045655925.1 Acutalibacteraceae bacterium
GGGACGATACCCTTCTGGAAGCCCTTCAGTTTGGACTCTACGGAATAACGCAGAGAAACAGGGAAATCTTTTCCGCATTCGGCCTTGATGGCCTGAACCACTTCGGCAGCAAAGCGATAACGATTTTCAAAACTACCGCCGTATTCATCGGTGCGCTTATTGAAGAACTCTATTGCAAACTGGTCAAGCAAATAGCCCTCATGAACGGCGTGAACCTCAACACCGTCAACCCCTGCATCCTTGCAGAGCTTGGCAGTTTTGGCAAAAGCTTCAATAATCTCATGAATCTGCTCAACTGTCATCTCGGGACAGATTATATCATGCGCCCAGCGCGACGGCTGAGGGCTGGGACTTGCTAACTCATGCGAAGTGTCAATAATCGGCTTTACAATAGCGCGGGTAATCTTGTTTTTATGAAGCGGGGCAACCAATTCGGTTATAGCCCATGAACGACCCATACCTGCGGTTAACTGAACAAACAGCTTGGCTCCGGTCTTATGTATCTCATCCATAAACTCTTTGAGCTCTTCGAACATCTTGGGGTTCTGCCAGAGCCATTTGCCCCAGAAGGTATCGCGCAAGGGCGCAATTCCGGGAATAATAAGGCCAACATTGTTATTTGCTCTTTCCAAGAAAAGCTTTGCCGCCTCCTTATCAAAATGGCAGCCGCCAAGCTCAAACCAACCGAAAAGCGAGGTGCCACCCATAGGGCACATAACGATTCGGTTTTTAATTTCAACATTTCCTATTTTCCAAGGAGTAAATAAAGATTCATACTTTTTATCTAAGTTTTCCATTAACTATTCCCCTTTCAAGATTAAAATAATTATATCATATTGCTTAATAAAAGTAAAACACTTTAATTCTGATAACGCCTTTTCGGTTGACTTGAAATTTCAGTTGATATATAATTTATAAAGAATATAAAGGCGGTGGTTTTATGGAAAAATATTTAAAAATAATGGACTCTTGCGAGAATGTAGTGCTCGATGGCTTTAATTACATTTGGTCTAATCCCGAAACCGGCTACAGAGAGTGGAAAACCCATAAATATATGAAGGATGTTTTCCAATCCTTAGGTTATGAAATAACCGAAATTGGCAATATCCCCGGTTTCTATGCCGACATTGATACAGGTAAAGAAGGCCCTACCCTTGCAATTTTTGCCGAGATGGACGGACTTATTGTTCCAACCCACCCCGAGTCTGACAAGGAAACCGGTGCGGTTCATTCCTGCGGCCACTGTGTTCAAACCGCTGCTTTGTTGGGTGTTGCCGCCGCTTTAAAGTCACCCGGGATTTTAGACGGCCTTTCAGGCAAAATCCGCCTTATTGCCGTTCCTGCCGAGGAGGGCATCGAATTAGAGTTCCGCAAATCGCTTATTGATAAGGGTATTGTTAATTCTAAAAGCGGTAAAATTGAGTTTATCCACCGCGGCGTTTTAGATAATGTTGACCTCTCTTTTATGATGCATTCAACCACCACCAGAAAAGCCAACTGTGCTTATCTTAACAGCGGCTCAAACGGTCTTATTTCAAAGCTATTCACTTTCCACGGCGTTTCGGCTCATGCCGCGAAAGCTGATGACGGTGTTAACGCGCTTTATGCCGCCAATACTGCTCTTTCTGCAATAAATGCTTTAAGAGAAACCTTTAAAGATGGCGACCACATAAGAGTTCATCCCGTTATCACTAAGGGCGGCTCATCTGTAAACGCTATTCCCGATGAGGTAAAATTGGAAAGCTATGTCAGAGGCGCCAATATGGATGCAATAGTTGACGCAAACCGCAAGGTTAACCGCGCTATTGCTGCTTCTGCCGCCGCCATTGGCGCAAAGGTTACTATAACCGATATGCAGGGCTCCTGGCCGAGATGGAATGATCGCGTTATGGTTGAAACCTTCAAGAAGGCTATGAGCGCTGTTGTAGACGAGGTTGTTGTAAACCTTGATGACTGGAACGCAGGCTGCTCTGATATGGGCGATATGGCAAGCCTTATGCCGACTATTCACGGATATATCGGCGGTGCTATAGGAACCGACCACGGCTCTGATTATTATATTGCCGACCCCAAGGTTACCTGCATGAATGCCGCAAAAATCGAGCTTCTTGCAACAATTCTGTTCCTTAGAAATGGCGCCGAGAAAGCCAAAGAGGCGGTATCAAAATATACTCCCTATTTTAAATCGAAAGAGGAGTATATTGAATATCAGAGAAAAATCGCCAGAACCTATGAAGCCGTTCAGTATAAAGAAAACGGCGATATTCTTTTAAATATTGGGAAATAAAACGGACGACCTATGGTCGCCCCTACAACAACACGGGAGCATATGAATATCATATGCTCCCGTGTTTCTTTATTTATCTTTTAGGATATGGCAAATCCGGCAAGTCAAGAATATAATCCGCAGATACATTATAGAACACACATAGCTTCTTAATAGCCTCAATAGGTATTTGTCTTTTGCCGCTTTCATATTGTGCATATGTGTTTTGTTTGCAATTTAACACTTTTGCTATTTCGATTTGTGTTAAGTCTCTATCTTCCCTGATTTCCTTTACCCTCATATTACCACCTCTTATTATATTTTAAAAAATCTCATTATGAGATATTGACATTTATCTCAATTTGTGATATGTTTTATTACGAAATCTCAATTTGAGATACTTAATTGAAGAGAAGGTGCAATTATGAAAAAAATACTTGATGAATTATGGTTCGGAAATATAAATCCGACCGAGCAGTCATATATTCTCACACCCGAGATGAAGCAACTACAGGAGCTTATGTGGAGAAACAGAGATAAACTTGAAAACTCACT
>JAZOQD010000074.1:0-14096 GCA_045655925.1 Acutalibacteraceae bacterium
TGCTTTCCGTTGCAGGCTTTGTTAAAATATTGCTTATTGATAACCTGCTTTTAAATGCGGGGGTGTCAATGAGAGAGGCGGCTGTTGTTTCAATAACCTTGGCGCTTACCGTTTTCTTCTCAAAGGTTATAGGATGCACATTGCCGATTCTGGCCAAAAAATTAGGCCTTGACCCTGCAGTTATGGCTAGCCCCTTTATAACAACCTTGGTTGATGTCATTTCGCTTATAATCTATTTTGTTGTTGCAAGCAGAATACTTACGATATAAATAAAGATGATAGTAGTGAATGTTGCAACCGAAAAGCGAATAGGTGAGAATATAAGAAAACTAAGGGTTAAAGCTGGACTTACCCAAGAAATGCTTTCTGCAAAATTACAGGTAGATGGCTGTGATATAACGAGAAGTGCTCTCGCTAAAATAGAGGTTGGTCAGCGACATATTTATCCCGATGAGATAATACTTTTAAAGAAAATTTTGAAAACCTCATACGAGGAAATATTGAATGTTAAATAATAAAACCCCCGTCCATTTTGGACGGGGGTTTGTTTTTTTAATATTAACCGTGGAATGCGTCGTGAACAACCTGGACTGCCTTCTGGCAATCAACAGCATCAATAAGAACCGATATCTTAATCTCGCTGGTTGAAATCATCTGAATGTTGATATTTGCATCAGAAAGTGCCTCAAACATTTTTGAAGCAACGCCGGGGTGGGTTTCCATACCTGCGCCAACGATTGATACCTTGCCGACAGTATCTTTAATAACAACATCGTCAAATGCTATAAGCGGACGGATGTTTTCAATAGCCTCTAAGGTTTCTGCCTTCTGACCCTTGGGAACAGTAAAGGTAATATCTTTTGTGCCATGTCTTCCAACCGACTGAAGAATAATATCAACATTAACATTCTTACGGCTCAACTGATTGAATACCTTGAATGCGATGCCGGGAGCATCTTTAAGACCTATAATTGATACAATAATAATATCGGTGTCACAAGCAACACCCTTAACAAGCATTTTTTCCATTGAAGTTGCCTCCTTAACAATAGTGCCCGGTTTTTGTTCCAGACTTGATAAAACTTCTAATTCAACGTTATATTTCTTTGCCATTTCAACCGAACGGTTGTTTAAAACTTGTGCGCCCAAGGTTGCGAGCTCAAGCATCTCATCGTATGTTATCTCGTCTAATTTTTTAGCGCCCTTGATTTTTCTCGGGTCAGCGGTATAAACACCATCAACATCGGTGTAAATCTGACAGAGGTCAGCCTTGAGAGTTGCCGCAATTGCAACTGCACTTGTATCCGAGCCGCCGCGACCGAGAGTTGTAACATCATCATATTTGTTAACGCCCTGGAAGCCTGCAACAATAACAATGTTTCTCTTATCGAGCTCGTTTCTGAGTCTTTCAGGGTTAACATTCTTGATTCTGGCAACCGAATACTTTGAATCGGTCATAAAGCCTGCCTGCCAGCCGAGCAAGGAAACAACAGGGAAACCGAGTTTCTCAATAGCCATAGCAAGAAGTGCTATAGAAATCTGTTCACCTGCGGCGAGCAACATATCCATTTCTCTCTTGGAACGGTTGCCGGGGTTGATTTCAACTGCCTTTTCAATAAGGTCATCGGTAGTATCGCCCTGCGCTGAAACAACAACAACGACATCGTTACCCTTTTTGTAATCTTCGGTTATGATTCTTGCAACGTTAAAAACGCGCTCGGCATTAGCAACCGAGGAACCGCCGAATTTTTTGACGATTAAAGCCATATATATGCCTCCAAAAATTAAATTAAACGCATTGTTGAAATAATATCACAATCGTTAAGTTTTTCTAAAAGTTTATCCAACTCTTTTTCACAAGCGAAAGGAGTTATAAATGCAAGCTCATTATCCTGCTCGCCGTTTCTGCCTAAAACCTTGATTTCGCCGAACAACTGCTCAGCCTTTGCCTTAACGCTCAGACGGTCATTCTTCGCAATGAGGCGAACATAAAGGCGAACGATGTCATCCTTATAATCGGCGATATAAGAAGAATCGGCATCATCCCAGGAGAGATATTTTCTTGCGTGAAGATGCTTAACGCAATCGATTATATCGGCAACAACTGCGCTGGCTGTCGGCAATTTGCCGGCTCCAGGACCATAGAACATAACATTTCCGATTGCATCACCGAAAACATTGATAGCGTTATAAACGCCATGAACATGAGCTAACTGATTATCGTTACTGACAAAAGCGGGATAAACGGTTGCGATGCATTTTCCTTCATCGGTTAGCTTTGCTCGGCCAATCAGTTTAACGTGGCAGTTTGCAAAATTGGCATAAGCAATATCTGCAGAGGTTATTTTGGTAATTCCCTCGGTATAAACGCTGTTGGGATAAACATGCTTACCGAAAGCTAAGGCGGCAAGAATGCAAATCTTGCGGCAGGCGTCATGACCCTCAATATCAGCGGTGGGGTCCTTCTCGGCATAGCCGTTCTGCTGCGCTAAGGATAACGCCTCATCAAAAGAAATCCCATCATTAACCATTTTAGTCATTATAAAGTTAGTTGTTCCGTTTAAAATGCCCTGAACCTCGCAAAGTTCGTTAGCAGCAAGGCATTGAGCAATCGGACGAAGAACGGGGATACCGCCGCCAACGCTTGCTTCAAACAGATAGTTAACATTATTCTTTTCGGCAATCTCTAAAAGCTCTGCGCCTTTTTGAGCAACAAGCTCTTTGTTAGAGGTAACCACACTTTTGCCTGCGAGTAAAAGCGATTTTGTAAACTCATAGGCGGGATTAAGTCCTCCCATTACCTCGGCAACCACCTTTATTTCGGGGTCGTTAAGAATAACGCTAAAGTCCTTAATGAATTTTTCCGGGTAAGGAGAATCGGGGAAATCACGCAAGTCAAGAATATACTTGATATTGATTTCATCTTTGGTTTTGAGCGAAATGTGCTTTTCGTTCTTTAAAAGAACCTCGGCAACGCCCGAACCAACCGTTCCGTGACCCATAATTGCTATGTTAGTCATATTTTCAACCTCTATTCACCGGGTATTTGTTTGACCGAAACGACGCCTTTAACCGCTTTAAGGCGTCCAAGCAGGTCAGATATATCTTGGACTTCATCAGCAGTTCTCATTGAAACCGTGACCAGTGCCGAGCCCGAAAGGGGAAGACTTTGGTTAACGGTTAAAATATTGCCGCCGAAATTATAGATTTCCATTAAGAACGCGGATAAAACACCGGCTTTATCGCGCAAGGTGGCGTTTAATGTTACGATTTTGCCTAAAGGGCGGCTATACTCAAAAACCATATCCTTATATTTATAAAAGACACTTCTTGAGATGCCGCATTTTTTGGCGGCCTCACTAGCCGAGGTAACCTCGCCTGAGGAAAGAAGCCTTTTAGCCTCTAAAACCTTGCCGTAAACCGAGGGCAAAGCCTTCGAGTTTACAAGTACCATTCCGCTTTCCATTTTCCACCTGCCATATACAATGTCTTTGAATAAAACACACTATAGCACAGTTGAAACAGTATTTCAAGCATTATTTTTAATAATTTTCTGAAATTTACGGAAAATAACATTAAGTATTACTGTATTTTAATATATAGGGTGGAGAAAAGCAATAGAAAACAAGAAAAAATTTCTGATAAATTTTGCATATTACGCGACAGTTTTTGCCCTCTTTATTATAGCGCAGAAGCTATTATCAGGCGCATTGCTGCCGCTTATTATGGCGGCGCTTGTAACGGTTGTTTTGCGAAGATTTATAAATAGGCTTTCAAGCAAGATGAAGCTTCGCAAAAAAGCGGTTTCGGTAGCGGTTGTTCTAATCTTTTACGGATTATTTTTAACTACTGTATCGGTTCTTGGCTTTTTCATTTATAAGCAGGCAGTTTCGCTTGTTTTGGCATTACCCGAGGAGTTCGAAAAAATATATCCTGCACTGCTTAATATAACTGAAAAAATAAACTCCTTTTTAAATAAAACATTTGGAGAAATTGAGGGTTTAACCAAGGACTTTTCAGCAGCCGCAATAACCTCTTTTTCAGAAAGTACGGCGGGGTTTATAACCTCGGCGGTAGGCTCTATTGCTTCGTCGGTGCCGATATTTGTTATCTCGGTTTTTGTCATGATAGCGGCGAGCGCTTATTTATCAAAGGATTATGACGATATTTATAAATTTTTAAAAAATCGGCTAAATGGACAAACCTTCTGCAAAATTTCATATTTTAAAACCCAAATGGTATCAAGTCTTATGGGAATGCTCAAAGGCTATGGGGTTATTATGCTCATAACCTTTTCAGAGCTTTTAGTCGGCCTATGGGTTTTAAAAAGGGAGTATGCACTTATAGCTGCGGCGGTTACAGCTATATTAGATATACTTCCCGTTTTGGGTAGCGGAACTGTGCTGATTCCGTGGGCGATATTAGCATTTTTAACAGGGGATAAAACCCTAGCTTTCGGCTTATTGGTGCTCTATATAATAATAACTGCTGTCAGAAATGTTGTTGAACCTAAAATTTTAGGCAGTAGGGTAGGCCTGCCGCCCATAATTATGCTGATTTCGGCATTTTTAGGGTTAAAATTCTTTGGCGCATCGGGGATTTTCTTGTTGCCTGTTGCAGTTCTTGCGGCTAAGGTTATTATTGAGGGAAAGAAGAATAATTACGAGGGAAATTGCAATAAAAATTCAAAGAGAAAGGCTATAAAAAGAATCTCAATTATAAAGCCTAAAAGAAAGTAAAAATGTCCAACTGCTTTGATTTGGAATAAGATGTAAAGGGCGCGTTTTGCGCTCCTTAAAAAGAAAAAGCAGGAGGGAATCGATTTGAAAATAATAACACTTGTTACGCCAACGGCAACTCTGGCTGAAAAAGGAAAGGATGTTTTACAAAAAAACGGCATTTCCTCCGAAATAAGAAAGGTTATGTCAGGCACCGTGGCGGGTTGTCTTTATGGCATCAGAGTTAAAGAATCGGATTATAATAGGGCAATGGAGCTTTTAAACTCAGCGTCTGTCAGAATTATATCGGTAAAGGATTGATGGCCGATGATATATTTTGATAACGCTGCAACAACAAACCCTAAACCGCCCGAGGTTTTAAAGGCGGTTTTTGAGGCTCTAAAAACAAAATCAGTGAACCCAGGCAGAGGAGGCTATGATGAGGCGGTAGCGCTCTCAAGTGAGATTTATAATTGCCGCAAAAAAGTATCGGATTTTTTCTCAGCCGATGCACCGGAAAGGGTTATTTTTACTCCGAATTGCACCGCTGCCATAAATACTGTTATAAAGGGAATTTGCCGCCCCGGCGACCATATAGTTGCCTCAAGCTTAGAGCATAATGCGGTTGCAAGACCGCTTTATAAGCTACACTCCCTTGGCGCAGAGGTTGAGTATGCCGAGGTTATTTTTGGCGATAAAAATGCAACTGTTCGCTCATTCGAAAGGCTTATAAGAGATGATACAAGGCTTTGTATTTGCACCCATGCATCGAATGTTACGGGAACGATTTTGCCCATAGCCGAAATTGGTGAAATTTGCGCTAAAAAAGGCGTTCCGTTTGCCGTTGATGCGGCGCAAACTGCCGGTATTGCTGAAATAGATATGAGAAAAATGAAAATCGACTATCTTTGTGTAGCATCGCATAAGGGCCTTTATGCACCTATGGGAACGGGCATTTTAATAGCACTCGGAGAAATACCCGAAACGCTCTTGGAGGGTGGAACAGGCTCCCTATCAATGAGCTATCTTCAGCCGCAGGAGCTGCCCGATAAATTCGAAAGTGGAACGGTTAATGTTCCGGGAATAATTGGCATCAATGCAGGCATAGATTTTGTTAACTCAAAAGGTAGGGAAAGGATATACTCGCATGAGCTTAAGATAATAAAAAGAATATACGAGGGGCTCTTAAAAATACCGCTCATAAGGCTTTATTCCGAGGCACCGAAAATGAATGTAACAGTCCCGACATTATCCTTTAACATTGAGGGGATGACAAGCACTGAGGTTGCCGAAAAATTAGCCCAGAAGGGTATTGCAACAAGGGCGGGACTTCATTGTGCACCTATGGCTCACAGACGCATTGGAACCATTGATTCTGGCACTGTCAGAGTGTGCAGCTCGGCATTTTCAACTGCCGTTGAAGCAGATGCTCTTATAAATGCTGTAAAAAGCATTGTAAAAGTATAAAAAAATGCAAAAAATCTATTGATTATAATATAGTTCTTATGTTAAAATATAATAGAATTTAGAATATTTTGTAAAGGGCGTGAGTTAATGGCGGAATTTTTTAAAAATGTCTTCGATATAATAGCCGGATTTTTTATGCAGTTGTTCTTGGCTTTTTCGGATATCGGGCTTGGAGATATTATTGATATTATCGTAGTTGCTTTCGTCATTTACAAAGCGATCGGCTTCTTTAAGGAAACCCGCGCAAAAATCTTAATAAAAGGCTTGCTGCTCGTAGGCTTTGCCTGGGTTATTGCGCAGTGGTTCGAACTTATAACAATCAAATGGTTGTTGGTTAAATTCTTTGATTATGCCATTATTGCCGTTGCAATTATCTTCCAGCCGGAGTTGCGTCATGCTCTTGAAAGAGTTGGTCACAGCAGCTTCGGTTGGCTGGGTTCGGGTCATAAAACCGCCGAGTATGATGACCTTAAAAAGAGCATTGATGATACCTGTAAGGCCTGCGGCTCTATGCAGGAGCAGAAAATCGGTGCCCTTATTGTTTTTGAACGCTCAACTCCCTTGGGTGATGTTATAGCAACCGGAACCGAGCTTGATGCCGCAATTTCTCAGGAACTTGTCGGAAACATCTTTTTCCCAAAATCTCCGCTTCATGACGGAGGCCTTGTAATCAGGGGAACAAGAGCTATGGCGGCAGGCTGCATTTTACCGCTTACTACCAACAATCAACTAAGCCATGAACTTGGAACAAGGCATCGTGCTGCAGTTGGTATGAGTGAGTCGTCTGATTCGGTCGTTGTGGTAGTTTCTGAGGAAACCGGCAAAATTTCAATATGTATTAATGGAACTATTGAGCGCGATTTTACTCCTATAACCTTGCGTGAAAAGCTTTATCAGGAACTGCTTGAAGAAAAGGAAGAGCCTAAGGCAGTTTCTATCTTCAAGGTTCTTAAGAATAAGCTTTTCAGTAAAAAGAATAATACCGAAGAATCCCTCAAAGAAGGGGGTGACGGAAAATGAAATGGAACATAATGGATTTTTTAAGAGGTCTTTTTGATAATAAAAAATTCCTCGTCGCTTTTTCAATTATTTCGGCAATCATTTTCTGGTTAGTTATTGATGTTACTCAGAATCCGTCACGCGATGTAACAATTAACGACGTTAAGGTTGTTTTAGCCGAACAGACTGATGACGGAGGAAACACCCTTGCCGCAGTTTCGCAAAGCATTGAGTCGGTATCGGTAACCGTTAATGGTCCGGGCTATATTGTCGGCACCGTTTCTAAAAGTTCAGTTACCGTTTCGGTAAGCTCCTATGCCGAGATAACTAAACCCGGTAAATATGTTCTGAATTTAACTGCAAATGTTGATAAAAACGGTTGCACAGTTACTAAAATTTCTCCCTCTTATGTTCAGGTAACTTATGACTATAACGCTGAGAAGCTTGTTCCTGTTGAGGTTGATGCTTCAGATTATCTGCCGTTTGTTGCAACCGATTGCGAGATATTTAAAAGCACCCTGCGTAATAACTCTGACGGTGCCGAAATTCCTGAGCTTTTAATAAGCGGTCCGTCTGAGATTGTTGGAAAGATTTCAAAGGTTGTCGTTCGCCCCGTTATTGATAAGGTTAGAGCGGTAGCCGATAATACTAACTTCCAACCGATATTAACCTTCTTGGATGAAGATGGGGCAGAGGTTGATGCATCTCAGCTTCGTTATAATACTGACACTTATGTCAGAATCGTTATTTACAAAACTGCTGATGTTTCACTTATACCTACCTTTACAAATCTGCCTGACCATTTTAAAAATTCCGAGAGTGGATTGCCTAAGTATAAGCTTTCCGTTTATGACGAGCTTACAGGCAAGGAAGCCGGAATTTCCAAGGTTAAGATAAAAGGTCCCGTTGATGCGATTGACGGTCTTATCGTTTCAGGTCTTAAGCTTTCAAGCATTGATTTTGCCAGCGTTACTCCGAGTCAGACGGCATTCAATGTTTCCTTTGTGCTTGATGAAGGCGTGCTTATAGTTGATGGAACCGAAGAGGTTAAGGTCAAGCTTGATATAGGAAATTTAAGAACCAAAACCTTTACAATTCAGCCCAATAAGGTCAAGTTTTTAAATCTGCCGCAGGGCTTATCGGCTGCCGTTTCCTATAAAAAAGGCATAAAGGTTACCGTTTGCGGAACCTATAATCAGATAAGCATGGTTGATGCAAACGATATAACGCTTGTTGTTGACTGCTCAGGTATAACCGCCGAAACTGTTGAAACAAAGAAGATCGATGTTGTTTTCGACAAGGGCATAGATGCTTGGGTTAATTCAATAGACCCTAATGAAGTCAGTGTAACCATAGAATAATTAAAAAACCGATTGCTAAGCCTTTTTGGTTTGCAATCGGTTTTTTGACAAGGACAGGGATTCCCCCATAAGATGTTATGGGTGATAATTATGGTTGAAGGTATTTTTATAATTTTAACTCTTGTTTTTTGCGTTTTTGGAGTAGTCTTTTTTATTCAGCAGTTGGCTCTGCTAATTGCATCGCCGGCTATTAGCAACAGGGCGTATTTAGTATTTTTAAGCGGTGAGGCTGCCGATGTTGAGCTTGAGCTTGCCATTAACACTTTAAGCTGGAGCAAGGCATTTAGAAAAACCAACGCTTTCGCGGTTGATTTTGGGCTAACTGATGATATGCGAAAAAAGTGTATTGAGCTGGCAAAAAACAGTCGATTTATATTTATTGATAAAAAAGATTTGAGCAAAATTGTAGGATAAATTTCTAAAAAAGGAGGGCGAAAAATGAATGAAGAATTAAGAGAAATTATAGCGGGAACCGTAAAAAATATTGTTTTTCGCTCTGCCGATACAGGTTGGACTGTTTTAGAATTAGAACTGGACGGCTACTGCGACACCGTTGTCGGAAAGCTGGATGGCATAGCCGTTGGCGATGTTGTTGAAATAACGGGCAGATATGTTGTTCATGAAATTTATGGGCAGCAGTTTAAGGCCGATTATTATGTTAAAACCTTGCCCAAAGGAAGCGCAGGGATAATGCGCTATCTTTCCTCAGGCGTTATAAAAGGGATAGGACCCGCAACTGCTAAAAAAATTGTTCGCGAGTTTGGGGATAAAACCTTCGAAATTATGGAATCGGAACCCGAAAAGCTTGCAACTATTAAGGGAATAAACTTAAAAAGGGCTTTGGAGATAAGCAAAGAAATATCAGGCAAAAAATCATTGAGAGAACTTTGCTTAAGGCTTTCTAAATTCGGACTCACACCGGATGATGCCGTGACCGTTTTTGGAGTTCTTGGCGAAAATGCGGCTGAAATGGTTGAGCAGAATCCTTATATTCTTTGCAGAACAGAGCTCGGCTTTGATTTTTCCAAAATAGATGAAATGGCGTTGGGTCTTGATTTTTCGGAGGACTCGACCGATAGAATTGCGGCGGGAATAAACTATGTTATCCGCCATAACCTTTTAAACGGGCATACCTGCTTGCCTAAGAAAAAAGTGATTTCAGTTTCAAAAGAACTGCTTTCAGTGACAGAGCCTGAGGTTGATGATGCTATAGAGCTTCTCGTATATTCAAAAGAAATTGAACGCATTTTCATAGAAAACGAGGAGTTTTTAGCGCCGAATGATATTTTTGGCTATGAAAATTACATATCAAACAGATTAAAGGTAGAATTATCGTTATCAATAAAAGAAAAACCCGTTATAGAGGCTGAGATTAAAAATGCTCAAGGAAAATTAGGTATTGAACTTGAGGAACTTCAAAAAGAGGCGGTTTTTGCCGCCGTTAATAACGGAATATTCATTTTAACGGGCGGTCCCGGAACAGGTAAGACCACTACCATTAAAAGCATTATTGAGATATTTTTAAACAGAAATATGAAGGTCGCTTTAGCGGCACCAACGGGCAGAGCTGCAAAAAGAATGTCTGAATTAACCGGCAAAGAGGCCAAGACCATTCACCGACTGCTTGAGGTTGGAACCTCTGATGACGGCAAAAGTCATATTTTTGTCCGCAATGAACGCAATCCCTTAGATGCCGATGTTATCATTATCGATGAAATGTCAATGGTTGATGTTGCGCTTTTCCAGGCGCTTTTAAAGGCGGCAAAAATGGGAACCCATTTTGTTCTCGTCGGCGATTCTGATCAGTTGCCGAGTGTTGGTGCAGGTAACGTTTTAAAGGACCTCATTGATTCGGGAATTTTCAAGGTTATATGCCTTAAGAAAGTTTTCCGTCAGGCGTTAGAGAGCGATATTATCGTTAATGCTCACAGAATCATAAACGGTCAGGAAATAGTTATTGATAAAAGCCATGGCGATTTCTTCTTATTGCCCGAAATGTCGGTCTATAGCGCGCAAAAAACGGTTATTGATCTTTGTTGCAGGCGATTGCCCCAAGCTTACGGCTTTAATCCGCAGGATGATATTCAGATACTTTGCCCCTCAAAGAAAATGGAGCTTGGCACCGTTAATATAAATAATCTTATGCAAGCAAAGCTTAATCCCTCGAGCGAGGATAAACCTGAAATTGCTTTCAGAGGCTTTGTTTTAAGGCTTGGCGATAAGGTTATGCAGATTAAGAACAATTATGATATAATCTGGACCGATGACGAAGGAAATATGGGTAGCGGCGTTTTTAACGGCGATGTTGGAACCTTAGAGGAAATTGATGTTGTATCACGGGTTGCAAAGGTTCGGTTTATGGATAAGGTGGCCGAATATGTTGGCGACCAGATAGGGCAATTAGAATTAGCCTACGCCGTAACCGTTCATAAAAGCCAAGGAAGCGAGTTCGATTGCGTTGTTTTGCCTTTGCTTGATTTTCCTTTCCAGTTGAAATACAGGAATCTCCTTTATACCGCGGTAACAAGAGCAAAAAAACTGCTTATAGTAGTAGGAAGTAAAAATGTTTTGGAGCAAATGGCGTCAAACGATAGAAAAACTCTCCGCTATACTGCTTTAAAGGCATTGTTGGGTTAAAATATGAGTATTTTAAATAAAATCAGTCGGTTCTTCTTTCCTTTAAGGTGTGCGTTTTGTGGTAACTTAAGCTCCGAGTCTTTAGTATGCGAGGAATGCTTAAAGCAGATACCCGAATGCGAGATATTGGGTGAAACCTGCTTAAAATGCGGTAATGCTAAGGAAAGATGCGAGTGCCGCAGGGTCAACTATCTTTTTAACGGTATTTCGGCAGTTTATTATAATATCGGCATCGCTAAAGAGGGCGTTTATGGTCTTAAAATGGCTAATCGTCCCTTTGCGGCTAAATATTTTGGTGAAAGAATGGCCAAGAGTTTTAGCGATAAGTTTGATGTTAAACCGGATGCTGTTTGCTCGGTGCCTTGCTCTGAAAAGGTGCTGAAAGTAAGAGGCTATAACCATGCCGAGTTGTTAGCAAAAGCCGTTGCTAAAAGTCTTTCTTTAAAGTATAACGGCAAAATTATAAAGAAAATTAAGAATAACAAGGCCCAGCATACCCTGACTGCCGCGGAAAGACGGCGCAATGTTAAAGGCGCTTATAGAGTTGCCGCAAGCCTTGAGGGTAAAACCGTTTTGCTCGTTGACGATATTAAAACAACGGGCAGCACTTTAAATGAATGCGCAAAGCAGTTAAGGCTTAAAGGTGCTAAAGAAGTTTATTGCGCTGTGGCACTAATTTCAAATATGTCTTGTAAAGACGAGAAAAATAAAATATAATAGTTATAAACAGTTCGTTTAGCAAACAAGAAGGAGACTTTATATGCCAATAGATGTTGCCATAGATTTCGGAACCTATAAAACAGTTATATATTCGGGCAATAAAGTTGTGCTGGAACAGCCAACCACTGCAGTGGTTGATAGTGAAACCTGGGAGCCAATTTGCTTTGGTGACCGCGCCCGTTCTATGATTGGAAGAACCTCAGAAAACATTGAAACAGTTTTTCCTATTCAACATGGAATGATTGCCGATTATGATATAGCCGAGCAGATGCTTACTGATTATATGGATAAATCCTTCGGCAAAAAGCTTATAAAACCAAGGGTTATTGTTGCTATGCCGGGCGGTGCGACCTCGATTCAAAGGCGCTCGGTTGCAAATGCTATTGCAAAGGCGGGCGGCAGAAGGGTTCAGGTTATCGATTCTGCAGTTGCCGCTGCGCTCGGAATGGGCATTGAGTTTACAAGACCTGAGGGTAGAATGGTGGTTGATATAGGAGCCGGCGTTACCGATATTGCAACTCTTTCCTCGGGTGGAATAGTTCAATGCGATTCTGCACCGATTGGCTCGCTTGATTTTGATGATGCAATAATCAAGTATGTAAAAAAAGAGTTCAATATACTTATAGGCAGTCTTACCGCAGAGGAAATCAAAAAGCAGATTGGCTCGGTTATGCCGAGGCAAAATCAGGTTGTTATAACCGCTAAGGGAAGAAACCTGTTTTCAGGTCTGCCTCAGCTTTTTGAAATTTCAGCTTCGGATGTTTATTCCGCTATGCAGGATACGGCGCTTTCTATTTGTAACTGCGTAAAAAGTGTTGTTGAGAAAACTCCGCCCGATATTATATCCGATGTTTTATCCGATGCGGTTTATCTCTCGGGTAACGGCGCTTTGGTTAACGGAATGGCAGAGCTTTTATCCGAGTATTTAAAAACCGAGATAAGAACCTATCATGATGCAGGCTATGCTGTTGCAAAGGGTGCATTTATGGCGTTGAAATACCCTGATTTGCTCAATAATATTGATTATCAGCTTCGCAATATAAATGACCTTATAGTTGAATTATAATTTTCTAAAACCCGAGCTATTATGTCTCGGGTTTTTGGTTTAAATGAGGGAATTTCAGGGAATACTACCTTTAAATTTATAAAGGAGGATTTTTCTATGGAATTTCAAGAAAGCAGAACTTTTGCCAATTTAATGGCGGCATTTGCAGGTGAGGCGCAGGCAAGAAATAAATACACCTATTATGCCGAAAAAGCAAAAAAAGAGGGCTATATTCAGATAGGCAGAATTTTCGAGGAAACTGCCAAAAACGAGCTTGAACATGCGGAAATTTGGTTTAAGTATATTAAAGGTGGGAGTATTCCTTCGACGCTCGAAAATTTAGAGGATGCCGCAGCAGGCGAGTGGTATGAATTCAGCGATATGTATAAAGGATTTGCAGAAACAGCTAAAGAGGAGGGCTATTTGGAACTCGAAACTCTCTTCAATTTGGTTGCAAAGATAGAAAAAGAGCATCATGACCGTTTTGAAAAGCTTAAGAGTAATATGGAAAATAAAGAGTTGTTTGAGCGCAAAGAGGTTAGGGTTTGGGTATGCCTTAATTGCGGTAATGTTTATGTTGGCGAAAAGGCTCCCGAAATGTGCCCTGTATGCAAAAAACCGCAGGGATATTTTGAAATTAAGGCCGATAATTACTGATTTTAAAAACATTAGAAAAAAACACTTGCATTTTGCATTTTGTTGTGGTATTATACTTGAGCATTTGATTTCATCGGTTTCCTTGGCCGATGGGTTTGATGCCGTTTAACGACACCAAAGCGGGCAGTCCTCTGCTTTACCGTGCGAGTCGGTTTAAAATAAAAGCAAGAATGTCTGGAACAAATATTAAGGAGGAAATTATAATGGATTTCGTTAAAGAGATTTCTGCCGGAATGCTTAAGGCTGAAGTTCCTGAGATTAAAATCGGTAGCACTGTTCGCGTTCATGTTCGTATTACTGAAGGCGATAAGTCAAGAGTTCAGATTTTTGAGGGAACTGTTATCGCAAAGAATAACAGCGGTATTGCAGAAACCTTCACCGTTCGCCGCATTTCTTACGGCGTAGGCGTAGAGCGTGTTTTCCCTGTGCATTCTCCGAATGTTGCTAAGGTTGAAACCGTTAGAACCGGTAAGGTTCGCAGAGCAAAACTTT